>NZ_JBBAKG010000012.1:0-84226 GCF_040403615.1 Haliscomenobacter sp.
TAGATAAGAAAGCGTTTCATTTCAAGAGTCTTATCTAATCCTCTGGCTCAGGAAAAATGATCACTTATTTTCACCCCACTACTAATGCCATTTTTCAAAGCTGAATTTTTTTAAAAAAGTCTGTATCTTTCCAATGCGATTCAATTCTTTTTAAACCGATTTGGTTAAGCTTCTGACTGCCAATAACTAAACAAAATGCCCGATTTTCTGCACCTCCACTGTCATACCCAATTTTCATTGTTAGACGGCGCTTCCTCTATCACCACTATGATGGACAAAGCCGTACAGGATGGGCAAATTGCCGTTGCACTAACCGACCACGGCAACATGTTCGGGGCATTTAAATTTGTGGCCGAAGCCAAAAAACGCAACATCAAGCCAATCGTTGGTTGCGAATTTTACCTGGTCAAGAATCGGCATCAAAAAGCGTTCTCGCGGGCCAAAGGGGAATTTGATGACCGCTACCACCAATTGCTCTTGGCCAAAAATGCCAAAGGCTACGAAAACCTATCCAAACTTTGCTCTCTGGGCTTTATCGAAGGCTTGTACGGCAAATATCCACGTATCGACAGGGAGTTGCTGGTGCAATACAGTGAAGGCCTGATTGCCAGCAGCTGTTGCATCGGGGCGGAGGTTCCGCAGTTGATTTTGCAAGGTAAACTGGAAGAAGCAGAAAAACAATTGCGTTGGTGGATCGACCTGTTTGGGGATGATTATTACATTGAAATTCAACGCCACCGCGGCCTCGAAAACATCGATGGCAGTGGTGTCAGCCAGGAAGACATTAACCAAACCCTGCTGGGCTTTGCCAAAAAATACAACCGAAAGGTCATCGCCACCAATGATTCGCACTACGTGAATGAAGATGATTGGTTGCCGCACGATATCCTGCTTTGTGTCAACACTGGCTCGTACCTCGAAGAGGAAGGGCGCTTTAAATTTCCCAGTTCCGATTTTTTCTTCAAAACCAAAGCGGAAATGGGACAGTTGTTTGCGGATGTCCCGCAGGCACTGGACAATACCATCGAAATTGCGGATAAAGTCGATTTTCTGGATTTGGCACGCGAGGTTTTGTTGCCAGCGTTCCCTTTGCCGCCAGGTTTTGATACTCAGGACGCGTACCTGAGGCATTTGACGTTGGAAGGAGCGGTACGCCGCTACAAACACATTACGCCGGCCATTCAAGAGCGTTTGGACTTTGAGTTGCAGGTCATCAAGAATTCCGGCTATCCTGGCTACTTTCTCATTGTGCAGGATTTTACCACTACTGCTCGCCAAATGGGCGTATCGGTTGGCCCTGGCCGTGGTTCTGCGGCAGGATCAGCTGTGGCCTACTGTATCGGCATCACCAACGTAGACCCCATCAAGTACGATTTGCTTTTTGAACGCTTTCTCAATCCGGAGCGGGTGTCCATGCCCGATATTGACATCGACTTTGACGACGTGGGCCGCCAGCAGGTCATCGATTACGTGATCGATAAATATGGCCGCAACCAGGTGGCGCAAATCGTGACGTACGGCACCATGGCCGCCAAGTCTTCCCTGCGGGACGTTGGCCGGGTGATGAACATTCACCTCTCCGAAGTGGACAAGGTGGCCAAAACTTTTCCACTCCACCTCAAAGCGACTCTGGGCAAGGTACTGGCCAAAGATGACATCGACCCCAAACTCAAAAGCGAACTCAATTCGGAAGACGTAGAAAAAGCCTACCAATTCCGTCAATTGGCCGATGGCAAAGATCAAATCGGCCAGATGATCCAAACTGCACGTAAATTGGAGGGTTCGGTGCGCAATACCGGCATTCACGCTTGCGGAGTGGTGATCACTCCAGATGACATCACGAAGTATGTTCCGGTCAAGGTAGACAAGGATTCGGAGATGTACATCACCCAGTTTGACAACTCGGTAGCCGAATCAGCAGGTTTGCTCAAAATGGACTTTTTGGGGCTCAAAACCCTCAGCATCATCAAGGATGCGGTGTCGATGATCGAAAAAAACCATGGGGTTAAGCTGGATGTGGATGAGGTGCCGCTCGAAGATGAAGAGACCTATCAGCTTTTCCAACGCGGTGAAACGGTCGGTATCTTTCAGTATGAAAGTACGGGCATGCAGAAGTACATGAAGGAATTGGTGCCGACTACTTTTGAAGACCTCATCGCTATGAACGCCCTGTACCGCCCGGGGCCATTGGAATACATCCCCAACTTTATTGCGCGCAAGCATGGCCGCGAACCCATCACTTATGATGTGCCAGATTGCGAAGAATACCTAAAAGATACTTATGGCATCACCGTATACCAGGAGCAGGTGATGTTGCTGTCGCAAAAACTGGCGGGTTTCACCAAAGGCCAGGCCGATAAGTTGCGCAAGGCGATGGGTAAAAAACTCAAAGCTGACCTGGATGTAATGTATCCCAAGTTTTTGGAGGGGGGGACCGCACGCAACCACCCCAAAGACAAATTGGAAAAAATCTGGAAAGACTGGGAAGCTTTCGCCTCCTATGCCTTTAATAAGTCCCACTCGACGTGTTATGCATTCGTGGCTTTCCAAACGGCTTACCTCAAAGCGCATTATCCTGGCGAGTTTATGGCCTCGGTACTCACGCACAACAAAAACGACATTGGTAAAATCACCTTCTTCCTGGAAGAATGCCGACGGGGGGGAATTCCGGTACTTGGCCCGGATGTGAATGAATCGGAAATGGATTTTTCGGTCAACAAGGAAGGTGCCATCCGTTTTGGTATGTCAGCACTGAAAGGGGTAGGAGAGGGGCCAGTGGAAGAAATTTTGGAGGAACGCAAGAATGGATCTTTTAAGAGCCTTTTTGAAATGCTGCGCCGGCTACAAATGAAGGCGGTCAACAAAAAAGCCCTGGAAAGTCTGGCGCATGGCGGCGCATTTGACTGTTTTGAAGGTACGCACCGGGCACAGTATTTTGCTCCATCTGATAAATATGAAACACTACTTGAGCACGCCATCAAGTTTGCCAGTGCTGTACGTGCAACTCATTCCCAATCAGCCAATTCGCTTTTTGGTGACATGAGTGACTCGATCATGCTACCCGAACCCCCCATACCTCAAGTGGAACAATGGTCTTTGTTGGAGAAGCTCAATAAAGAAAAAGACGTAACCGGGATCTTCATCTCTGGCCACCCTTTGGATGATTACCGGGTAGAGATTGAGCATTTCATGACCTGTACCATCGATTCGATCAGCAATCACCAAAACAAACCAACCCTACAAGTGGGAGGCATGGTGACCAAAACCATCCATAGAGTCAGTAAAAACGGCAACGGCTGGGGGATTTTCGAAATCAGTGACTATACCGGTATTTATGAAATCAAGCTTTTTGGTGAAGACTATCAGAAGTTTCGGCATTTGCTTACCGATGGCATTGCCATTTTTGTGAAAGGCCGTTTTCAAAAGGGTTGGAAAGACGATGGCGAAATGGACTTTAAAGTACTGGAAGTGCGCCTGCTGGAAGGTATTGCCTTGAGTATGACGGAGTCAATTACCCTAAAATTGCCACTGGAGCGCATCACGGATACCATCATTACTGAACTAGAAGGACTTTGTCGTACCCATACCGGGCCGCATAAATTTAAAATAGAAATCCTGGATCACAGCGCCAAGATGAAAGTCAACATGGTATCGCTGGATCGGAAGGTGAATGCAGACAATGATTTTATCCGGGAGTTGGGGCGATTGGGGCTGGAGTATGTGCTGAATTGAGGGAGATCTCTTTTCTTAAAACCGGATCTGAACCACCAAATTTGGGGTAAGACCTGCCGCCCGGCGATTGATTTCCCGCAAAGAACCAATTTGAGGACGGTTGATGGGGGGGAGGTCGAGTACAAAATCCTTGTCCAGGATATTGACCCGATTCAGGAGGTTGTAGATGGAAAGCCCAATGCGTGCTTCCCAGCCGGGATGTCTCCATTTCCAATTGACCGCAAAATCCAGGCGGATGACTTCATTCAATCGTTTGGTATTCAATCGCTGGTAGCCCAATTTTTGGGTGTAGCCATTGACACAATCGCTGCACTCTACTTGAAAAATCGTGTCTGGAGCGGTATACGGCTGACCAGAGCGGTAATTGAAATTCAAGGAAAAATCGAAATTGTGCAAAGTATACATGTTTACCAATCGCAAGTTGTGGCGCACATCCCGTTGGGAGGGAAAAGCTGCGTTAAAATTTAGTCCAGGAAACCGTTGGGTTACTTTGCTGAGCGAATAAGACATCCAAAAACTGTAAGGATGCCAGGTTTTGCGCAGCAAAACATCGATTCCGCGCGCGCGACTGGTGCCATCAAAAGAATAAGGGTTTTCTTGCTCTGGTTTTAGCCTGAGGGTTTCAGAAGCGAGTCCATTGAGCTTTTTCAGATAAGCTTCTACCCGCAAGTATAACCCGGGTTTGTCGTATTGTACCCCCAAGGCTCTTTGCCAAGTATGTTGAGCAGGGATTCCCAGTCCAGATGCCTGCCAGAAAGGAGCTCCTACGCCCACGCTGTTCCACTGCAAACTTTGAAATAAGAATTGATAATATTGACCAAAAGAAGCCTGAATTCGCCAAGAAGATTCAGGGATTGCCCATTGCAAAAGCAGCCGGGGTTCACTATAGAAATGCTGGTGTGCTTGGTAATAATTCCCTCGTAGTCCTACCTGTAAAAGCCAATTTTGCCTGAAATGTATCCTCGACTCCACAAAAAGTGTATGCAATCCGGAGGCTGTACTATCTCGATAACGGTTGCCACGTTGGGGATCGCCAAGTGCGATGTCCCGAAATCGGATTTGGTGGGCATAGTGAGAAAATTGGTATCCAAAAGAAAGGTTTGCTTTTGCCGAAAATTCGAAACGATGGTTGAGTTTGACGGTTACATCTTCTAGTTTATTGAACTGGCGGTGGAAGTATTCTTTGGGACGGGTTCGATCCCAGCCATATGTATAACTGTAATAGTTTTGAAATCGACTGGTAGCCAGGGAATAATCCAGTTTGAGTTTTTTAGACCATTGGCCAGCATATTGAGTACTGAAGCCCAGATTTTCGGTGGACAAACGGTCTTTACTCGCGAAAAAATAATCCACATCACTGTATCGGTAATAGTAATCGAGTTGGTCTTTGCCCTGATACAAACTAGCTGAAAGCTGATGCTTCCGGGATATATCCCACAAAAATTTGGCATTGATGTCAAAGTAAAAAAAATTGGGCTGCCATTTGACCGTACTGTCCCTGGGGTTGTGGCCTTCCCTTTCTGACATCACTCGCCCATTCTGAAATACCTGATTGAAAAGGTTTTGGTAAGTATTGCTTTGCATCAAATCAGAATACGACCTTCGGCAAGCAAACATCAGCTGCACTTTGTTGCGGATTACGGGGGCTTCTAAAAAACCATAAGCGTGTAGTAGATTAAATCCCGCCGTGCCATGCCATTTTCCATCGTTGAATTGGGGCTTTGCGGCTATATCGATCACACTGGCCGTGCGCCCACCATAGTTGGCACTAAAATTGCCGCCAAAAAAATCTACTTTTTGGACAACATAGGGATTAATGGCATCGTAAAGGCCAAAAAAATGGCCAGTATGGTAAATCGGAATTTTGTCCCATAGGATCAGATTCTGGTCAGGAGTACCGCCCCGAACGCTTAGGTTTCCAACGCCCTCATCGGTATTGTTTACTCCGGGCAGGAGCAACAACAATCTTGAAACATCTGGCTCACCCCAGCCAGGCAAAATTGGAATCCGTTCTGGACGAAACGCTACTGCGTTGCTCAAGGTATCGAAATTGAGCATATCCGTAGCAAAGTCTCTAACTTCTACTTCTTTCATCCACTGGATGGACTGAGAGAGGTATACATCCCTACACGGACTTGCCCCAGCGTGCAACACGGGTATTTTTACACTTTGGTACCCCAAATAACTAATGAAAAGGGTGTCGTTGGGCATAAATGTACTGCTGAAGTGGAATTTTCCTTCGTGGTTGGTAACCATTCCATACAATCCGCTGCTCAATGCCACAACTGCGCCTTGGAGAGGCTCGCCAGTATTTTCATTTAGGACTCTGCCACAAAAGGTGGTGGTGGGAATTGGTACTTCTTTAGGTATTGCGGGCGTGCGCAGCCTTTTGATCAGGATATATTGTTGATCAACCAATTCGTAATCCAATCCCTGTTCCGTAAGAATGGATTGCAAGACAAATTTGAGGGGTTGCTTGATGAAATCCGCTTGAACAACAATGCCTTGCACCAAATCATTGTCGTAGGAAAAAGTGAGCGGATATTTTCCTTGCAGTTTAGAAAAAACCTTGGAAAGTGGCGTTTTTTGGAAATGAGCAGTAATCTCAAGAGCTGACTGGGCGCTTGAAAATGATGATATAACAAGAAATAAACATAGAAACGGAATGAAACGCTGCATGGAATTCTACTTCATGGTACAAAAATGAAGAAAATACCCAGAGCAGAGCGCTCATTTTCATTTTTTTTTCTAATAAAGCTTTTCTAGCGGTTGGATAAAGGTATGAATCGTTTCTTTAATTTTACTTTCCAGCGATCCAGGCGTTTTTTCCAGTCAAGGGAGGTAGTTTCAGTCGTTTCTGGCAAGTCACCTAAAAAAGAAGTTCCAATTTTAAGGTAATTGCTGAAAAACGTGTTGCTGCTCATGCCCCATTTGAGGATGAACATGCTGCGACCGTCATTGCGTTTTACCCGAGCCGTGGTTTTGCTTCCAAAATGATACGCCCGGCTCTTGCTGATCCCTTTGTAATACCGAATCCCATAATGCCAGAGTTTGATCATAAAATCAGGATCACTGTACATTCCCGGAGTAAATTCAATACTCAATCCGCCTACTACCCGATAAACGGCGGTAGGCAATACCATGGGATACCACTGACTTCCGTTCCAGTCTGCTTTTTCAAAATTTGCATAATCGTTTAAAAACCGCGCTTCCTCGAATTCTTCGGGGTGTAAGCCGTATGGTTTGTTGGCAATCACGCAGGGATTTCCTTTGTCAAATGGCTCAATCATGGTGCTACTGATGCACCATTTGTCGTCGGTACGGGTTTTGATTTCTTCCCAAAGGTATTTGTCCCAATCCGGGCAGAGGTACATGTCGTCGTCGATAAAGACCAGGTATTCTGATGTCGCCAGGTGGGAGGCTGCATTGAATCCATAACAAACGCCACAATTGCCGCTACTTTTGCTGTAACTCAGGTCATTTTGGGA
Organism: Haliscomenobacter sp.; assembly: GCF_040403615.1. Lineage (NCBI taxonomy): Bacteria > Pseudomonadati > Bacteroidota > Saprospiria > Saprospirales > Haliscomenobacteraceae > Haliscomenobacter > Haliscomenobacter sp. Next base: position 7,221 of record NZ_JBBAKG010000012.1, read on the forward strand.
TTTAACCCATTCTTCTGAGCCATCCAGCCCTTCGTTGATGTGTACGACGATTTGATGGCGAAGCGCACTGTTTTTCCGAATACTATCGACCGTACATTTCAGATAGGCCAGGTTGTTCCAGGATGGAATCAAAATCGAAAAAACAGGCTCAAAATCCAGCGCAACCTTGTTGTAAATAAAATTCATAAAATTAGGTTACCATCCTTTTTTTAATACCTCGGCAATGGATTCGACATTGGCTTCGGTTACTTTGGCGTGAAGCGGGAGTACGATGTAGCGTTCTTCGATCGCATCCATTTTGGGAAATTTACCTTCTACCCGTCCCCCAAAGATCGAATACCGATCGTTCCGATAATGTACCTGGGCGGATTCAATGCTGTGATTGCGCAAGTGGACAATCAAGCGCTCCCGATCATCAACTTCTGCGGTAAGTAACCATGCCGCATGTTCACGATCCGTATAATTCTTACCAATTATCCTGATTCCGGGGGTGTTTTCAAGCAAATTGCAATACAACTTGTACAGTTTCTGACGGTGGGCCAAATGGTCGTCAAATTCGGCCAAACCAGCCAGGCCAATGCTTGCGGCAATATCGTTCATCTGGTATTTGTACCCCACTTCGGTAATGTCATTTTCCCAGATGCCTTTTTGCTTGCTGCTGCGGTCGATTCCAAACCAACGAATGCGCTTGGCTTTCTCAATCAAAGAACGATCTTTGATCACCAGCATGCCTCCGTCTCCAGTGGTGATGTGCTTGATGGCTTGAAAAGAGAAAATGGTAAAGTCACTTTGACTACCAATGTATTGGCCTTGGTATTTTGCACCGATGGCGTGAGCAGCGTCTTCGATAATGGCAATATGGTGTTCTTTGCCCAAAGCCCACAACGTACTCATGTCACAAGGCAAACCACCATAATGCACGCAGACGATGGCTTTGGTTTTGGGGGTAATCAGTGAAGCAACATGGTTGACGTCAATGTTCAAGTTTTCGTCTACGTCTGCAAAAACAATCTTTACCCCCATGTACAAAAACGGGATATTGGTAGCCGTACAAGTAAAAACGGGTGCTATGACCTCATCTCCTTCTTCCAAACCTGCCAGAATGTAGGCCAAATGAAGCGCATCAGTACCAGAACCCACTGCGATACAGGTACATGGATCTGTAAATTTTGCCTGAAACCTTTTTTCAAATTCATCTACTTTCGGGCCTTGACCAATCCATCGGGTACTCAATACTTCAGTGACCGCCTGACTCGCATTTTTAGGGATATTGGGATAAAAAAGTACAATTCCCTCTTGAGTTTCCATTAATGGCAACTCATTCATTGGTTTCTCCTTGATTTCCTTGATCATAGACTTGGTAATTAACAAAATGCACACCAAATAATTCCCTTGTACCCAATGTTTTCTTTATGTGAATGCAAAATCAAAAATGAAACCAATGGGCGGAATACAACGGATCAGACGGCTTAAACCCTACCATGAGTTGAGAAAAAGTGAAATTTTTTTAGTTTTTGTAAAGATGGTCAATGAGGGAGGTTTTTTTCAAAATCAATTTTCGGAAATTATAACACGCTTATCTTTTATCTCGTACGTCAATTCCATAGGAATACAAACCATCCTAATGGCCATTTCCAAATCCCCATTGCGAAAAACCCCGGTAAAACGGCGGGAGCGGAAGTTTTCTTTGTTGGGTATGATTACTTTAAACTGCGATTCGATTTTGGTTAAGACTTCGGCTAGCGAAGCGGCATAAAAGTTACATTCTCCCTGGGTGAGGATGGGTAAGCTAGTTGCGGAAGAGCGAAGGGGCTTGTCTTTTGGGGTATGGATCTGGACAAAATCACCAGCTTCCAGTACAAATGCTTGAGTCTTGACTGGATGGGCAATGACTCTGACTTTGCCTGAAAAACATTGCACCGCCAGGGCACTATCCTGAGTTATTACATTGAAAGAGGTACCTAAAACTTCTATTTTGCTTCCGAGAACCTGAATTGTAAACTTGCTACCTGCTCTGACCTTGAAAAATGCTTCTCCCTTTAAAATTAGTTGACGATTTTTTGGCCAATGCTTGAGTCGATAATGAACTTCAGAGGAAGGCTGTAAGGTGGCCTGTGATCCATCCGGCAAAGTAACCTTTTTTATTTCAGTTGGATTGGTCTGCAATTCAATGCTTTTATTGGGAAGCAAAAACCAAATGAAAAGAAACAGCAGTCCTACCGCCGCAACAGCCACTAGCTTAGGTAAATAAGCTAATGGTCGCGAAGAAGCAGCATTTTCGGCTAATGCTTTGCGCAAATTTTGCAATGATTTCTCTTCATCAAAAGCGGGGGGCTTAAGTGTATCTATGGTGTTTACCAGACTAACATAGGCCTGGTAATCAGGGTTTCGTTCGAATTCCTGTTGCTCTGAGTCTGAAAGATTTCCAGACAACCACCTTGCCAAAAATGTATCGTCTCTAAACATTTGAAAATTAAATGAATGATCAGAATTAGAACGATCTAAAAAGGAATCACCCTACTTAAATCTGCTAAAATGAATGCAAAATATGTCGCAACGCAATCAGCACCTTGTGCATTCTTTTTTCAACCGTTTTAACGCTTATATCCAGAATTTCAGCTATTTCTGAATAAGTTATCCCATCAAATCTATTCATTGAAAAAACGACCCTCTGATGTTCAGGCAGGGATGCGATGGCACTGAGTAGTTTTTTTTGTAAATCTTTTGCCTCCAACAACACTTCCGGATTGTCCGTATTTTGGTTTTCTGAATGCGATTGCTGGGCAAAATTCAACACTATTTTTTCATGCCGAACATAGTCCAGGAAAAGATTATTTGCGACGGTGAACAAAAACGAACGCGCCTTTTCAGGAGGAACTTTATCACACTCTTGCCACAATTTCAAAAAAGCCTCTTGTAACCAATCTTCTGCCAGTTGAATAGAACCACTTTTGTAATATAAATAATTGCGAATCGCCTGTCCGTGCAAATGGAACAGGTCTTCGTAAGTTTTTTCTTCACAAGTTGAGCTGAATGTTGGGTTTGACACAAAAAAAGTGGTTCAGATTGAATGCTAGATGAAAACAAATCAAAATTACGCGGTAATCATCAAACTGCTAAATAAAATACAACAAATTCGAAAAAGCAATTTGATTTCCTATTTTTTACAATTGCATAGACTTCTTACATTGGAGCGGTAAAACGACAGTTTTTCTCCACAAAGCACAAAACGTAAAATTGGGCATGGCAAATCAACCATTAGACTTCAAAAGTGTACCTCATTCCAGGGTGAACGCACTTCAATTCATCGATCAGTACTTAAAAAATGAACCCGTAAAAGACAAAATTTTGATCGATGTCCCAGCGGGCTCTGGGTTTGTGTCGATGCTTTGCCTACAAGCAGGTGCCTTAGTGGAACCTTATGATTTACACCCAGAAGTTTTCCAGTACCCGGAATTAACCTGTACCCAAGCTGACCTCAATGAAACACTTCCGATTCAGTCTGAATATGCGGATTATGTCTTGTTTATGGAAAACGTAGAAAGTATTGCCGATCAACTGCATCTGCTACGCGAATTGGCGCGCATTCTAAAACCAGGTGGAAAGCTCATTGTCACGATGCCCAATCAAAGCAATTTAAAAAACCGCTTGACTTATTTCTGGTTGGAATCGGAATCCAATAAAATCTTCTTGCCAAATGAATACAATGGAATTGTAGGATACGATGACAAGCACGTCTATTTGGGGCGCTTTTTCTTGTGCGGAGTGCAGCGATTGCGCAGCCTGGCTGGACTTGCAGGTTTGAAAATTGAAAGCGTTCATCCTAACGTACTCAGTATATCTGCATTGTTGGTTTTTTTGTTTGCCGCTCCCTTTCTGTATTTGCGTTCCTGGTTGACCTTACAACGAACTTTGCGAAAAACAGAAAGTGAAGCAGAAAAGCAAGTGTTGCGCAGCCAGTACAAATTGAACACCAATCCGATTGTTTTGCTCCACAAGCACCTCTGTATCACCTTCATAAAATAGGGATGAACAAGAGCAAGGTGCATTCATCCCTATCTTATCAGCTTATAAAACCTTAGCGGATAACCCGCAGAGGCTTGGCCACCCTTGTTCCATCCACATCAAAAAGCAACCAGTAGGCTCCGGCAGGCAATTGGCCCATCGAAAGTTGTTGAATCCCGGAACTGCGTTCTCCCAAATTTTCTGAGCGAATGATTTGACCCGTTGCGTTGACGATACTTAGCCTAACGGTTCGGGTGCGGTCCAGATTGAATTCGATGTTGATCAGATCCTGAGTCGGGTTAGGAAAAATACCCAGGCGATAACTCAATTCATCTTGTTCTTGGGTTGAACTGACCAAATCTACTTGAATGGTTTTTACCAGTACATCACTGCAGCCATCCAGATTGGTAGCACTCAGGGCAACCTGGTATTTCCCCGGAGTTGAATATATCGTACTGGGATTGCGATCAGAGCTGCTTTGTCCGTTGCCAAAATCCCAATGGACTTCAGTGGCATTGGTTGATAAATCTTTGAAATTTAATGTTTTATTGATTTGAATGCTGCTGCTTGAAGTTGAAAACTGAGCTTGAGGGCTTGATGTACTAGCGCTGACATCGATGAAAACGGGGGTACGGCCACAAGGGTAACCATACTCAATCTCCCAATTGAAAAAATAAGGATAATCTTCTGCCCCATCGGTATTGTTGGTGCCTTTTATAGCCAAAACATCGGAGATGACAATTGGATAAGTAGAGTTGGATTTCACGATGGACAATTCTCCGCCGCGGGTCAATTCCAGAACATGATTGGAACCAGGGCTTACTTTGAAATTCAGCGGCACCTTTTGTTCGCCGACTTTACTTACCCGGTAGCTGGTGGTTTGCAATTGTCCATTGCCGTTGCGCAAGGTGAAAAAACGCAGACCCGTTCGGTTGGGGAAAATGGTCACCGACTTGAGGATGAAATCATAGTACGAATCAAATAAAATTCCTCCGACGGAATCATTGTACACCACCTCTCTTCCAGTCTGGTCCAATAGTCCTGTGAATTTGTTGTAGGTCAATTCCGCAAACAAAACGGTATCTTTGGTAAGCACTCCGGTAGCATAAGTTTTTCCCGTACCAAGCACGGTTCCGCCCGTATTTTTGTTAAACCAGCGCACAGTTCCCTCTCCCTCATAATTGCTGCTCACTAAAGCTTCGCTTCCTGCACAAATGTTGATTGCTGAAGCTGAGGCATCTGGGAGTTGAGGCAAAGGACTGACATTGATATAGGTCTTCATTTGGTTGTTCAAAGAGCGCAAGTCGGCAAATCCATTTGGATTGCGCAACTCTACTTCTACTACGTAACGGCCCAATGGCGCATTGAAAGGTGTAAAAAAGTAAGTGGTATTTTTTCCTGGAGCCAATTTTCCCGTCCAACGATTCTGGGATAAAACTGCGGTTTGACCCTCTCTGCGAATCACGATATCCAAGTTTCGCAAGGTATCTGCTCCACTGTTTTCAAAAGTGACCTCCAAATAAGCTTTGCCATCACAACCATAAATTCTTGGTTTGGCTTGAATTTGAATTACATCATTGCTGGCCTTTACGGGTGGGGTGGGTTGAAAACCCTGGGCAATGAGCCAATTGTAAGCTGCCCCCACATCAATCAAGCCTTTGCCGTAGTCATTGTCTTCGCCAGTTGGTCCCAAGTCCCTGGCTGAATTGTAAAGCGAAAGTGCAATTTGACGGCCACTCAATTTGGGGAAAGCTTCTTTGAGTAGCAAAATAGCGCCGGTGACATATGGCGCAGAAAAAGAAGTGCCGTACAATTGGGTATACGAGCCATTCAGATTGGCTGCGCGTACGTTTTCGCCAGGAGCAACAACTTCTGGCTTGATCAAAAAACTGCCATCCCGGCCACATACCGTTGGTCCGCGGGATGAAAAATCTGAGATGGGATAGTTCGCATTGTTGCCATTGATCGATCCGATCGACATAGGAACCACCAAATCGAGGTTCAAACCGCCCGGCAATTTTACCGTTGATGCCCCCGGTCCAGAATTGCCTGCTGAAAACACGACGGCGATACCCGCAGCATCAAGTGATTGAACCACGGTGCGGAAACCACTCCGGCATTCTTCACTCGAACTGATATTGCCCCAGGAATTGTTGACTACATCCGGGACATCACTTGAGGTACCGCTGTTTCCATCTGGATTCAATGCCCATTGCAGTACCTCCAGGTTATTGGTTTGAATGCCTTCCAGGGGGCAAAGCTTGCCGGTATTGGGGTCAAGAAAAGCTGATGGCGCCCCGATCCACAACGCATTGAATGCTACCCCGATGGTATCTCGTGTCAAGCGATCCAACCCTAAAACGACGGAGGCTACCGCGGTGCCATGTTCGCCACATAAGTCACCCACGATGGAACTGCGGTATGTGGAAGCCAGTGATCCGTAATTGTAGGCAAATTGGGTGCGCAAGGCTGGGTGGGTGTATTCTTGTCCAGAATCTACAATCATGGTCTTGCGGCCGTATCCAGTGTACCCCAGACGCCAAAGTGCTCGGGCATTGATGACATTCAAGCCGGGTTCAACGCCACCGGGTGCAAGCGTGGTTGCAGCAGGTGCTGAACGGTAGTTTTCGATGGTCATTTCCGGGAATATTTCGATCCAGTCTACTTCCGGGTATTGACTCAATTCCGCAATGAATGTTGCGTTGGCCTTTAATGAAATGAGGTTGGCAATCCAGTATCCTTTTACCGAGTTTTTTTCTACCTCGGTTGAGGATTGCATCCATTCCAGCAATCTTGGTTGAGTAGCTGCTGCTTTACTTTGCAAAGCTCCAATCAAAGCAGCAACTTGCTGATCTCGAGAAGAGGCATTGCGAAGCTCGTTTTGACCCCAGGCCGAAAGATCGACCTGGCTCTTGAGGGTGACCAAAATATGGAAATAATGGTTCTGAGGATGTTGATTCAACGATAAGTAAAGCTCAGTTGAAAGGTTAGATGCCTTGATGCTTTGCGCGACAATCCTTACTGAAAAAGAAAAGAATGACAATAGTGCACAAAAAAAGAATGCAAAATCAAATCGACGTAAATGAATTAAGGACATGCTTATCCGTTTTTAAGATTATGACAAGGGCTTGAAGTTTCAATGTTCAGATGTAAACAAAGGAATAAGGCAAAAAACGTTTAACGGAATAGGATTATTTGTCTGAGGATGTACAAAAGTAGCTATACGACCAAACTGATCAAAGTCCGATAGTCATCAAATGGGGCATCTTCGTTTTTTAACTCCAAAAAAGAGAGCAGATCCAATTGCTCATAATGCCTTTCCAGAATCGTCAGGGTAGGGGTACAGCGGATTTCGACCTCGCCGCGTTTAACCTGATCCAGTCGCCATTGCAAAGTGGCTTGAATTTTTTGGAGGATGCGTTGCCGCACCTCGATCGGATCTAAATCTGGGCTAACCGGAATGATGTCTTTGAACGCAGAACGATCCCGCGCCAACAAACGGCCATTCTCCATGATAAAGTACGCGGTATGAATTTTGGCCTCCCCCTCACCCAGCAAATGCGCGTACAAAGCCAATTGCAAATCCTCTTCATTTTTGATCATCAACTCGCGGCGCAGTCCACCCCGCCACTTGAAGTCCAAAATGGCTTGTTCTGCTTCCCTTGCTAAAACCAAATCTGCTCGTGCATTCAATTTAATGTTTGCAAACTCCCCTTCAAGCACCAATTCGGTGGCTTGTACACTCCATTCATTGCCTTGTAGAAGATTGACCAGGCTCCAGGCAGCAAACTTCAGTCTTTTCAAAAAGCGTTTTCTTTCCGCTTCTTTCCCGTACATAAGCAAAACCGCTCCTTCTTTGTGCAACAACCGCTCTGATTCTCGATCAATCCAACGATCTACTTCTCCTTTGCTCCAAGTGCTTAACTCTGGAATCAACAAAAGGTTCTGGAAAAAACGGTGGGCAAGATTTCCCAGCAAGGTAGTGTCCTTGACAATGCTCAAAATCGAAGATTTGCGCAAGCGGATATGGTGCCTGAACAACCACTGGTAAGGGTAATACAACAAGCTTTCGAGGCTGGTAAAGGTTTCTTCTGCACGTTCAACCAGTTTTTCTGGGTTCTTGAGTTGCAAGAAAGGTGCCGGTTTGCCCAATTGACGAAATGGAATCTTGACCTTTTGAGGAAGCTCAAAATACCTGGACAAACGTTGATTGTCTTCACTTGTGCTAATCGTGTCCAGGCTGCCAAAACATGCCTCCAGGTCACTCAGTAATGGATGAGGAAGCATCGTTTCTCCTTCAGTTGTTTCTGGGATTACCAGAATCAAGCGATGTTGGGTCATCCAGATTGGATGGCGGCGCTGAAAACCCAGGAGGGCATTTTGGGTAGCCGGGCTGTTGAGTTGAATGCTCAGGGTGTGTAGCCAATCCCGTTCATGATCATACCAGCGCGAAAAAAAGTAATCTGGCTCATTTTGGGTGAAATTCCACCAGAGTAAATCGCGTACTGGGGCGGTCAAAGCATTGGGTTGGTGAATGTATGGAAACCGGCCTACTTCCTGCAAGCTCATTTGCATCGGTGCAGGTTCGTACACTGTACGTACAATGCGCTCCAATTCAAGGCGGGTCAATTCCTTTTCCGGCAGGGTTTGCAACAAATCCACAACTTGCTTGGCTTGCTCTGCCAAAGTGAGCAACGAGGGGTTGTTGCTCTTTTGTTCCAGGGTTTTGGTTGCCCAGATGTACAGGTACTGAAAAATATCTTCCACTTCTGCTTTGGGAACACTGCCGGAGACATCAAAACGCCGCCGCTCAAACCAGAATCGGTATTGTTGTCGGATTTCTCGAACGTCGATGCCCGATTCTTTCGCTGCCCTTTCGTCCAACTCGCTAAAATATTGGCCGAGCATAGCCTGCCAGGATTCTCCCAGGATTCCAGGAGTTTGGGCCATTTGTTGGGCAATGCGGTTGGCCAGCTCTGTCTCCAAAGGCTTGAGGGGCAAGGAGACAAATTCCATTATTTTGTAGGGATCCACCGGAGTCCACAGAAAATTAGGTATCAATTTGAGGGCCTGTAAGGTTGGTCTGGCCAAGGAAGCGGGTTGAATACCCAAACTGGGTAAACCTTCCTGCATAAAGGCTTCATCAAGGATTCTAGATTTGTCAGGAATCAAGAAACAAGGTGCAAATGCAGGGTTTTTGCGCAGCAAAGCAGCCAAATAACTCCCGAGATCGGTATCTCGCTTTCCTCTCAATAGCAATAAAGTACCATCATTGGTCAATTCTTTTGGAGCGGTATCCCCCCCTTCCAAAAAAGCTTGAAAACGCCCCAGGTCAGTATCTGCAAAGGCTTGATGAGGCATTGGATGGACGCAATCAACGCCTTGCTGCTGGAGTCTGCCGAATAACCTTTTCCAGTGAAGCGGAATCAAGGTTTCAGGTTCAACGAAACTGATTTGTTGAAGGGGAGAAGATCGAAGATTGATCTTTTGCTCCAGGGTCAAAAAACGATCGGCAAATCCCTCTGGCCATACTTGCGCTGAAGCAGCAAGTATTTGTTCGATGGCTGCAATACAGCGCAAGCGCTCAGGTGTATGGGAAGCAGGGAGGAAATCCCAGCCCGCCAACAACAATTCATCCCGACGTTCCAACAAGTTGGCGGCAGTAGCAAATTGATCAGCTTGAAAAGACCGAGAAAAAAAAGCAGAAGGCGTGTGCTGTAAAAAAACTCGAATGGCTTGACGGTATTGTTCTATGCGGAGGTACTCATTGTTGTTTTTGTGCCCGGCCAAGCCATAAAAAAACTCTAGCCATTGCAATAAACCATTGGGTCCAAGCCATAGACAGCCTCCATTTGAATGGTGGGGCAGCGGCCAGGAGGGATTATCAAGTGCCAAGCCAAAAATAAGCTTCATCCGAAAAATATTAGAACTTTTGTACGGATCAACCGCCGCCAGAAGCGATTTGAAGTTCAGCCATTTGCTTATCCCAATATCTCTTTTGGTCTTTTAATTCGTTTTCGTCACAATAATCGTTGAGGATAAGAATGGTCTCACCAGTGATGGGGGCTTCGGTTATTCTGAATTCCAGCTTTTCATTGGCTTCGTGAAGTCCTTCCCAACGCAAGCTGAATACTTCGTCTTCCACGTCGTCCACTACGGTAGCTTCATCTGTTGAATCTCCCCAATAGAAAGTATAGCCTTCACCGTCGATCTCTACTTTGTCACAAAACCACCGGATGAGACAAGATGGAGTGGTCAAAAATTGATACAAAATCTGCGGTGAAGCTCGGAAAATGTATTCTAGTTTAAGTTGGGCTCTTTTCATACAAGCAATCGAAACTCTATGATTCCAGTACTGCAAATCAGCTAAACTAAGCTGATTTCACCAGATCGCACAATAAAAAGTAAAAAAATGGAAATTCCAAATCCTGAAAGTTTTTTCAAATGAAATAGATTTATGTAGAAACTTATGCCAACTTACTTGACAGTAACGAGGAATTCCAATATTTTTGTGGGCGATTGTAAAAAATGGGTGCGCCCATCTCCAGAAATGATTGCACGAAGCCCCGTTATACTTCAATTTTTAGGTCCCATTTTCTATCCTTGCCCAAACCCATAATTCCTAGAACATCTTGTTGCTCGATGTTGTTTCTACGTCTAGCATCCTAGATTACCATTGAAGTACCGATTTTAAACCACTAAGAGAAAAGAATTGTTCCTTAATACTAAATAAAGATTGTGCATGAGACAACTTAAGATCACGAAGTCGATCACGAACCGGGAAAGCCAGTCGTTGGAGAAGTACCTGCAGGAAATTGGAAAAGTGGATTTGTTGACGCCAGAGGAAGAAGTGGAGTTAGCCAAGAGGATCAAACAAGGCGATCAAGCAGCGCTGGAAAAGTTGACCAAAGCCAATCTTCGATTCGTTGTTTCTGTTGCCAAGCAATATCAAAACCAGGGCTTATCCCTGAGCGACCTTATTAACGAAGGCAATTTAGGCCTAATTAAAGCCGCCCAACGTTTTGATGAAACCCGAGGGTTTAAATTCATCTCCTATGCAGTGTGGTGGATTCGTCAATCTATTTTGCAAGCTTTGGCTGAGCAGTCTCGTATTGTACGTTTGCCCCTGAATAAAGTTGGATCACTTAATAAGATCAATAAAGCTTTTTCTGAACTCGAACAAGAATTTGAACGAGAACCTTCTCCTGAGGAATTGGCAGAATTGTTGGAGATTCCAACCGAAGAGGTGGAAACGACCCTTGGGGTAGCAGCACGTCACGTTTCAATGGATGCACCTTTCGTTGAAGGGGAAGACAACTCCTTACTGGATGTACTCGAAAACAGCACTACTCCCAGCACCGATGCTGGCCTGGATTACAATGAATCCTTGCGCAGAGAGATCGAACGTTCGTTGAGTACATTGACTGATCGCCAATGCGATGTAATCAAATTGTATTTTGGCATTGGGGTAGAGCATCCCATGTCCTTGGAAGACATCGGTGAGAAATTTGGCCTAACCCGCGAACGTGTGCGCCAAATCAAAGATAAAGCCATCAATAAATTGCGCTCAGCCAACCGCAGCAAGTTGTTGAAAAACTACTTGGGAGGATAGAAAAGAGTTATGAGTTATGAGTTATTGCACACAATTCTACATAGCCATGCAGAATTGTGTGTAATAACTCATAACTCATCATTAGATGGTTCGTCCTCTTCTTCATTCAGACTCAGGATTTCCAAAGGGCGATTGATGCTTTCCTGTAGGGAAATAAAGGTTTCGGTGCGTTGGATACCGGGAATATTCTGGATCTTATCGTGTAGCACTTCCTTCAGGTGAGCGGTATCCCTACAGAATACCCTGGCAAAAATATTGTACAGGCCGGTCGTGTAATGGGCCTCTACTACCTCCGGGATTTTTTCCAATTCCTCGGCAACCTCTTCGTACAACGAACTCTTATCCAGGTAAATACCTAAGTAGGCAGAAATGTCGTATCCCAGCTTTCCGTAATCTACGGTCAAGCTGTGTCCCTTTACAATTCCAACATCTTCCAGCTTTTTCATGCGTACATGAATCGTACCGCCCGATACAAAGAGCTTTTTGGCAATTTCGGTATAGGCTATTTTTGCATCGCGCATGAGAATGGATAGAATCTGCTTGTCTAACCGATCAATTTCAATTCCTTTTTTCATGTAAGCACAAATGATTTCGAGTAATTCAACAAATGTCCTTAATTTTTGAATATTTTCAAAAATTACTTCATTTTTTTACTCGATACTTCATATTTTTTGAAAAAAGGTTGAATTAGCCACTTCAATTTAAGGGTTGAACCTAAAAATACAACTCGCGGTAGATCTTTTGAAGGGGAATAGAAGACCCTTGAATAACAATGGCGTCTTCGCCTTCGGTAAGGGTAGTTTCCGACCAGCGATTGGGTGATTCGCGCTCCATCGCAAAAATTCTTGGTCGCGATTGCTCGATGAAAAATATTTGTTGTAAAGACGGGATTTCTTTGTAGCAAGGCAATTTGGTGCCCCAATCGTAGCTTTGAGTGCTTTCCGAAAGAATCTCTATCAAAAGAATCGGATTGGTTTCAGCAGTCATACCAGCCTGGTATTCGTAAGGTACGGAAGGCAAGGCAACCACCATTCCATCTGCATTAAATACACCAGTTTTCAAGGATTTGCAGGCAGGACTGTAGATTGGACGGTTGCTGTTGTAGACGCGATAAAGCTTTGAATCAGCAAAAATAGTTTTTAGAATAAAACCGAACTCGGCTGCAAGATGACTGTGAATATCTCCTTCGTAACTCATACTGGCAATGATTTCATTGTTGTAATAATCTGCACGGTACTCCGCTGTGGCGAGTATCTCCCAATATTCGCTCCAAGTGGCGGGTAGCCGCACCAAATTGCCCTTTCCTATTTCTGCCAGTTCCTGATTGGTAAGTGGAAATTTTACATCGCTGGTCATGCTTCAACGTTTGAGGCTTCAATGTAATGAAATTGCATTTAACATACAAGTTGTGTTTAGCTGAAATTTCAAAACAAAAAATAATCAATCCCATTTCAACATAAAAGTGCGAATTTTGTCATTACTTTATTTGTGCATAAATTTCTCAATCGAACCTTTTTTAAATCGACTATGCTGACACGCCCAAATAATTTCATTAATAAAGTGCAGATCTGGTTGCCAATGCTATTGGCTTTGGCCTTGGTGTTGGGCATGGTGATTGGAATGCGCATGTCCTCATCGGTGACCACCATCAGCTTCAACAAAGCTAAAAATTACCGGGATTACCAATCTCGGGAAGGAAAAATCGAAGAATTGCTCCGCTACATTGAAGCAAAATATGTGGACAAAGTAGACCGGGACAAATTGGTCGACGAAGCCATCCACAAACTGATGGATCAATTGGATCCCCACTCGTCCTATATCCCGGCATCGGAATTGCAGGAAGTAAATGAGCAATTAGATGGTAAATTCAATGGAATCGGGGTCGAATTCCTGATTGTAAAGGATACGGCAGTAGTGGTGGCTCCCATGTCTGGTGGCCCTTCTGAAGTTGCGGGAATTTTACCCGGAGACAAAATCATCAAGGTAGGGGATTCAACCATCGTGGGGGATAAACTTTCGAATCACAGCATTGTCAGCTTGCTGCGTGGAGAAAAAGGAAGCAAGGTTAACATATCGGTGCTGCGTACTGGCGAAAAAAAGCTGCACCGATATACCGTTATACGAGATGAGATTCCAGTTAAAAGTGTAGATGTTGCCTATATGATCAGTGATCGGGTGGGCTACATCCGAGTGAATCGGTTTTCGGCGGATACGGACAAAGAGTTTTTGGAAGCCATGCGCATACTTTCCGAACAGGGGCACATGAAAGATTTGATATTTGACCTGCGGGGCAACCCTGGCGGGTATATGCAAGTGGCCACCAATATGCTCAGCCAACTTTTTCCCAACAAAGGCAACTTGTTGGTGTACACCCAGGGGCGCGCTTCGCAACGTGCCGAGTTCAACTCCAATGGTCGGGTTTTTTACCCCATTGACAAAATCGTTGTTTTGATTGATGAGGGCAGTGCCTCCGCCAGCGAAATCGTAGCAGGCGCCATTCAGGACAACGATCGGGGCATCATTGTCGGTAGGCGGTCTTTTGGAAAAGGATTGGTTCAAGAGCAGTACCAGCTATCGGATGGATCGGCTTTGCGCCTGACCATCGCGCGCTATTTCACCCCTTCAGGTCGCTCTATTCAAAAGTCTTATAATCAAGGCTCTGAAGCCTATGATCGAGATGTGGAAGAACGCATAAAAACTGGAGAACTCTTGTCCGCCAATAAGATCTCGATTAAAGATTCTACCAAATTTTACACGACCAAAGGGCGAATTGTTTATGGAGGTGGTGGCATCATTCCCGATGTTTTTGTCCCCCTGGATACCGTTCAACTCAGTACTTTCTTTCTCGATGCCCGCCAAATGATTCCCTCATTTGTTTTGAAATACCTGGATGAGTCGAAGCGGAAACAACTTAAGAAATTGGGATTGAGTGCATTTCAGCAAACATTTAACCCCAACGAACAAACCTTCAAAGACTTTCAAACCTATGCTGCGCAAAATGGCTTGAGCGGAACGCCTCAATTTTGGGCAAAATCCAAAGGAGAAATCACTCGATTCATCAAAGCCCGAATTGCCAAGCACCTCTTTGACGACAAAGGATTCTTTACGGTGCTCAACCAGGAGGATCCTACGGTACAAGCCGCACTCAAATCGATTCAAGGAAAAAATAAAAGGATGAATAACGAATGATTTTGTCAATTCATCATTCCTTTTTATTCTCGGATAAACTCCAATTCTTCCTGGTCTTCCAGCAGCTTAACCATTACGGGTAGTTCGTCGATGCCTTTGTCATTTTGCCTGTACTTGACCACATGGTCTACACCCTGGATTATTTCTGAACTGATTGCCCCGAAGTTGATGGGAGGAATAGTGTTTTCTATATGGGCAAAAGCGCTGATCAAGGGTTCGTTGAGTTGTTCCAAAAGTGCAGAACAAAAAGGATCTTGTACTACACGAATGTGGATTTGACCATTGGAGTTCAATACATTGGAGGAGAGATTGCACGGATTGTCAAAAACCATGGTCAAAGGACGGAGGTGATAAGCGAGTAGTGTTTCCAGTCTTGGATGCAAATGCGTGACATATCGTTTTAGCATTGCAATTGAATTGACCAGTAATTCAAAATTATCTCCTTGCTTTTGACGTTTGAGTTGAATAAGTCTATTGAGAGATATGGGATGACTGGTCAGGCAAACAACACTCCACAGCGTATCGGTGGGCAATAGCACTAGTCCTCCAGATGACAAAATTTTTTCTGTCCCCTCAAAATCGTAATGCTGCGCCATGTGTTTAACATTGGTAAAGGTCATCTTCATCAATTCTTTCAAATTTTATCACCCCGTTTTTTCAAAATCAGACGCATACTAAAAATGAGTACTAATTTAGGCATAAGGGTAAAAAGGCTACTTTTAAAAACCACAATAACGGCGGGGCGCGTCCGCTTATTGCTTACTATAAGTCTGATTTTGGGCTTATTGTCGTGCAGCCAATCATTGTGGGCCAGTCACATCATCGGAGGAGAAATAAATTATGAATTTGTTGGCTTTAAAAATGGCCGGGTAGGAAGTGACACCTTGCGCTATCGAGTCGTGTTGTTGTTGGTTCGAGATTGCAATGGGGGCGCAAGTTTTGATGCGTCTGTACCCATCGCTATTTATCTGGGGAATAGTACCAGACCGCTCCGCAATTTGCGCATCAGCCGACCCAAAATCAACAAGGTTTTACCAGACCAAACCAATCCATGCCTGATCGTTCCTCCTGGATTTTGCGAGGAAGAAGCCGTTTACAGCGATACCATTGAATTGGTTCGATCGATTCAACCATATACATTGACGTACCAAATTTGTTGTCGGAATGCTGCCATTTCCAACATTCCCAATAGCAGTGGTACTTTGGGCATTACCCTTACCGTAGAGATCAGTCCTCAGGCACAAAATTTGCTCAGCAGCAGTCCTCGATTTTCGGCAGCACCCAAAAGCGAGCTGTGTGTAGGCATTGCATCAGCAATTCAACTTGCGGTAATAGACAAAGATGGCGATCGCCTGTCATACCAGCTTTGTGCGCCTTTGCTGGGCGGCGGCCCTTTGGGTGGCGGGCAAAACGACATGAGCATGGCCAATACGCCCCAAGGCATCAAGCCTGATCCGGCCACACCAGGGCCTTATGAGGATTTGCCATTTTCTCCCACCTTTGCGCCCAATAGCCCCTTGGGCAATACCGGAACCCTAAGTTTGGACAGCACCACCGGTATTTTGCGCATTTTTCCTCGGGTATTGGGGAAATTTACCCTGGGAATTTGTGTCAAGGAATACCGCAACGGAGTATTCATCGGTATGATTCGACGCGACATCCAGATCAAAGTGAGCAATTGCAATTTCGCCATCGATGCCATGGTCAAATCCGACAGCAGCAATGGCCAAGGACGTTTTTGGCTCAAATCCTGTAACCGACCGAATTTTGCTTTTCAAAATACCAGTATTGGCCTGGATAAAGTGTTTGGATACCGTTGGGAATTCGACATCAATGGCAAAAAAGAAACCCGCGATACCAAAGATGCCACCTTTGATTTTGGCATGCCTGGGGATTACTCGGGCTTAATGGTACTCAATCCTGGTACCATCTGCACCGACACTGCAAAGATCAATGTTAAAGTTTTCCCTTCAGTAAAAGCGCAATTTGATGCCACCTTGCCTGGATGCAATATTGGTGCCGTAGCGTTCAAGAACACGTCTGTACTGAACCAGGGCGCAACTTTGCGTACCATCGAATGGGATTTTGGAGACAAAACCAAAGCTACAGAAAGCTCACCACAGCATACCTTTGCGTTGGCAGGAACTTATCCCGTAAGTTTGACCATTGCCACCAATACGGGTTGCAGAGATACCGCAAAACAAACGGTAAGCTATTACCCCGCGTCCACAGCTGACGTCCGGTTGATCGTTCTACCTTCGGAGGTGTGTAGTCAAACCGGAGTGGTCAAGCTTTCTTTGAACGTTCCTGCCGTAATGAATCAGTCAGATTATAAAATCACCTGGAATTTTGGGGATAGCACCAGAGGCGCTGGCTATTCGGTGAACAAAACTTATGCCAATCCAGGCGCATATACCGTTGCTTATCAGCTTCTTGCCCCAGGAGGATGCGCTGTAGTCGGGAACAATGCACGTCAGCCAATTTTGGTCAAGCTCAAACCAAGCGTTGATTTTACCTTTAGCCCCACCGAGCCCAGTGCACGCAATCCATTGGTTACCTTTTCGGAGACCTCCACCAATGCAGACAACTGGCGCTGGGATTTTGGTGGCAAAGGCAGTTCACAGGAGCGCAACCCCAGTTTCTCGTTTCCTTCTGAAGGCGTATTTCCGGTGAAACTGGTAGTAAGCAATGGCCTTTTTTGTCGGGATTCAGTAATCCGAGAGGTCAAATTGAAATCTGAAGGCGCGATGTACATTCCCAACGTTTTTTCACCCAACGGAAACAGCGTAAACGACGTCTTTAAGCCATTGGGACTACTTCCAGGCATCAGCAATTACCAGTTTAAGGTTTTTTCACGCTGGGGGCAGTTGGTTTTTCAGACCATCAATCCCGAAGAAGCATGGAATGGGCGTATCAACAATGAAGGAGAACCTTGTGCGCAGGATACCTATTTTTATCAGGTTGTTTTTCAGTCCGCTGTTGGCAAAAACGCCAGTAAACAAGGTACAGTCATGCTTTTGCGGTAGAAAATAAGAAAAAAAAACATGACATTCGTAGTCCAACATACGACCATGATATGAAGAAAACGTTGAGATCTAGCCTGATCATACTTTGTTTGTTTGCCTTGCTCCCTTTTGCCTCTTTTGGGCGCCACATCATTGGCGGCTCCATGACCTACAAATGTTTGGGAAATGGGGATTACGAGTTTACACTTAAAGTTTATCGAGATTGTTTTTGTACCCGATGTGCGGAAATTGACCCGGTCGCTTTCATTGGTATTTACCGGTGTGGCCCTACTGCAAATTGCAATGGACAAGGGAGTGCCTTGGCCAGATTAAATGTGCCGCTTACCCAACGCCGCAATATTGATGCGCCCGATTATCCTTGCTTGGAGCCTCCCGCAGTTTGCACCGAAGAAGGTACCTACATTTTTCGACTCAGCCGATACGGAATTCGCTTGCCTACGAGTGTGGACAATAGTTATTTCATCAGCTATCAACGCTGTTGTCGCAACGAAACCATTACCAATATTGTCAATCCAGATAGCTGGGGCGCAACCTATATGGTGGAAATCACCCCCGAAGCCCAGCGTTTGTGCAACAATAGCCCCGAGTTCAATACTTTTCCTCCAACGGTGGTGTGTGCCGATTTCAATTTGCGTTACGACCATTCGGCCAAAGATGCCGATGGTGATCAGTTGGTTTATGAATTTTGTCCACCCTTTGATGGTGGTGCCAACAACCTGGAGCCTTTTATCTACAATACCTGTGATGGGGCCTACCCGAATCCAGGCTGCCCACCACCCTACAAATTTGTGCCTTTTCGACCACCGCTTTATTCCGCTACTTCACCAATTGGAGGAGATCCACCACTTTCAATTAATCCCCAAACAGGCTTAATTACCGGAAAGCCCAATCCAATCGGGCAATATGTAGTGGGTGTCTGCGTCTCAGAATACCGCAATGGCGTTTTGTTGAGCCGTATTTTTCGAGATTTCCAATTCAATGTGGCTAAATGCGACCCCAAGTTGTTAGCGGATATCAGAGAAGACATCAAAATCAATGACAAAGAATACCTGGTCAATTCATGTGGCCCTACTGAGGTGAAATTCATCAATGAAAGCACCCCTCGCTCCTTCATCCGTACTTCCGATTGGGAGTTTGATTTGAAAAACACAAAACTGACCTCTAAGGAATGGGAGCCTTCCATTCTGTTTCCGGGAGTGGGTACCTACAATGGCCGCTTGATCCTCAACAAGGGCACGGAATGCGGGGATACGGCCAAAATTTTTGTCAACATTTATCCATCGTTGACTGCTGATTTTGACTATGCTTACGATACCTGCATATCCGGCCCGGTTAAGTTTACCGACAAATCGGTCTCTGGAGGGAAGTTTTTGACGGGTTGGAAATGGGACTTTGGAGACAAATTCACCAGCATCCTTCAGAATCCGGAACACTTGTACCGCAACCCGGGCAAAATTCCGGTTTCCCTTACGGTACGCGATACCAACAAATGCGTTGAGAAGGTAACCAAAACAATCAACTACTTCCCGGTTCCCAATTTGATCGTGGTATCTCCCAGTGCTTCACAAGGATGTGTGCCATTGAAAATTAAATTTACCAATCTTTCATTTCCCATTGATTCTACCTACAAAATTCTTTGGAAATTTGGAGATGGAGGCTCAGCCAAAGCCATTAGTCCAACCTATACCTACAATGATCCTGGCGTTTTTACCGTTTCATTGGATATCACCTCGCCCATTGGTTGTAAAACCGATACCATCTTTAAAGACCTCATCAAGGTTCGACCTTCGCCCAAAGCAGGATTTACGATAGATCCTCCTGAAGCCACCAATTTAACCGAACTGATCAATTTATTTGATGAGTCGCAAGGTGCCATTCGTTGGAATTGGCAACTCAGCAATGGGCGAAATTTTACGGAACGAAGCCCCCGTTTTTCGCCTCCCGACACGGGCCGCATCAATGTACGACAAATCGTTATCAACTCCGTGAATTGCCTGGATACCTTGGACAAAATCCTGGATATACGCCCCGAGGTGCGCTATTTTTTACCCAACGCCTTTACGCCCAATGGGGATTCTGTCAACGATGAATTCAAAGGGGTAGGAGTGATGGCTGGCGCCAAAGCCTTTAATTTTACCATTTGGAACCGGTGGGGGGAGTTGATTTATCAAACCGATTCTCCCAACAAAGGCTGGAATGGCCGAAAATTCAACGCAGGGGTCGAATCGCCGCCAGGTGTGTACGTGGTTTTGGTTACTTACCGCGATCCCAGGGGCAATCCATTTGAATTGAAAGGCTTTGTAACGCTGATTCGATAAGTAATCTCAGAAAAGTAATTGCGACATGTGTAAAACTTTTTGCTAAAAAACCTTTTCATTTATAAAAATGCTTTACCTTTGCACGGCTAAAGAAAAAAGTAAAATTTTTGCACAATGGATGCGATTAAGTTTGTACATGAGAAGTTGACGCCAACTAGAGAAGTTCCCATTCCGGATTTCCGTGCTGGGGATAATGTAGTGGTGAACTATAAGATTATCGAGGGAGACAAAGAGCGTATTCAGTCTTTCCGTGGTGACGTGATTCAGGTTAAAGGTACTGGATCTACGAAAACCTTTACCGTAAGAAAAATTTCCAATGGTGTTGGTGTAGAGCGTATTTTCCCTTTCGCTTCACCAAATATCGTAGATGTTCAAGTCACCAAGCGTGGTAGAGTACGCCGCGCCAGACTGTTCTATCTGCGTGACCTCGTTGGTAAGAAAGCACGCATCAAAGAGCGTAAATTCCAAAAGAACGTTTCACAGGTTCCACAAGGATAATTGTTCTTTGCGACAGCATAAAAGAGGATTTCGGCATTGCGCTGGAATCCTCTTTTTGTTTTTGTACAATGCCCTTAAACATGCTCTTTCATTTCAGTGACTTATTTGGAGTTTTCGCAATACATATTACCAAGTTGCTTATTCCATTTTTCTCGTCTTCAGAATGCCATTAATTTTGAGCCATTCCATTTGATCGCCCGGTCTAACTAGAATTTCGCACACTAACAAATACATTCAAGCCATGAAATTATTTAAACAATGTTTAATCATTGTCCTGGGACTGCTTTGCTTTCACATCAGCAAAGGCCAGAACGCCAACCTTTCAATTATTGACCCTCAAATAGGTTGGTTGAGTTACCGAGGTACCATCGAGGAAGCGACAGTTACCATTCGTCCGGTAGGCGTTTATACCGAAATTGGATTGTACATGACCGTATCTGCGCAGGGTGCTGGTTTTCAGTTGGGCCGACAACTGGAGGCAGTGATGAATTTTTCGCTACCCAAAAATGCCATCGTCAATGATTCCTGGCTTTGGATCGATTCTACAATTATCAGGGCCAAAATCCTGGATCGCTGGACCGCCTCTTCTATTTATGAAAGCATTGTAAGCCGTCGCCGAGACCCTTCAATTTTGACCAAAGAATACGGAGATCGCTACACCTTGCGCATTTATCCCCTGATTATGGGCCAAAGCCGCAAGATCAAATTGTCTTATCTGGTGCCTGGAGAATGGAGTGCGCAGAATGTAATTACCCAGCTGCCGGTAGATCTTTTGCGCAGTACACAAGGTTCGACCCCTCCAATAGACATTCGGGTGTTTTTGGAAACCTTCTGGCAAGAGCCCAAATTACCTTCCCATCCAGAAGTCATTTTTACCCTAAATGACGACCCCAAGCTGGGGAAATTCTACGCAGCGCGGATTCCCTCAGGTGGCC
This sequence comes from Haliscomenobacter sp., assembly GCF_040403615.1. Taxonomy (NCBI): domain Bacteria; kingdom Pseudomonadati; phylum Bacteroidota; class Saprospiria; order Saprospirales; family Haliscomenobacteraceae; genus Haliscomenobacter; species Haliscomenobacter sp. Next base: position 28,804 of record NZ_JBBAKG010000012.1, read on the forward strand.
TTAATGGTCGAAGTTTGTCCTTTGGCGTCAAAGCACCGCTCAAAAACGGCTTGTTTTTATCCAGGTACGGCGACAACCAGCAAGGCTACTACCAAATGGTTCTTTTCCCGGATCAATTGCTGGATTTTACCCAAAACATCAAGCCCAGGCGCATGATGGTCTTGGTACATTACAATCCAACTGCTGTTTCGCCCGAGTTTACCCTCGATAAATTACTTGAGCTCATCAAAGGTCAATTAAAGCGAACCCTCCGACCTCAGGATTTTTTCAATGTCATTGTTGCGGGTATCAGCCCTAAGCCTATCTCCGAAAATTGGCTTCCAGCCAAGGCTTCGGAGATTGATCAGGTTTTCAACAACCTGAAAACAACCTACATCAGCAGTTTCAATTTGCCTGCACTGCTTGGTAAAGGGATTGAAACCGTAAAAAAGAGTGGATTGGATGCCAAAGTATTGCTCTTTTCCAATTCTGGAGCGGAAGGGGATTTGAACACTTCCAACCAATTGATCCGAGAGTTGAGTGCCATTAAAGGCGATGCGGTGATTCCATTTTATGTAGTGGATTTCGCTACGCAGGGTGTACCCTATTACTATTTCAACAACCGAAATTTTTATGGAAATGAATATTTTTACCTCAACTGGTCGCGCCTTACCCAGGGGGAGTTTCAGCAAGTTCGTCAATGCTGCAATTTCATAGACCAGGTTGCCAGTACGGTTATTGACCTGGCTGCTGTTGAGAAAGCTACCCTGGATTTGCATACTGCCCTGCAAAATGGGTTTTGTTTCAACCGTTATAACCTGAATCAGACAGGAGAACTCAGTGATTTGCGAAAACCCATCATACAAGTTGGGCGTTATCAGGGCAAATGGCCTTTCGTAGTGGAGCTGTCAGGTAGCTACAACAATACCCTGTTTTTAGATGGAATCACTGTTCCTTTGACCGACGTCAGCACCATTGATAGCACAGGAGCCGATGCCTGGAGTGGAAACTACATTGCTGCTTTGGAAAAAAACAACTCCAATTCCAACACTGTAGAAATCATCCATACCAGTATCCGTGAGAGAATTTTGTCAATTTATACGGCTTTTCTTTGCCTGGAACCCGCCCAAGGTGGCGAGCCTTGCGTGACTTGCAATGACCAAAGTAAGGGACAACCAACGGTCGGCACCCGCGACTTGCAAGATAGCCTCATCATCACCAAAATTAGCCCCAACCCGTTTAGTGATCAGGTGATGATTCAACTGAAATTCAAAGAATTGATCGACCTATCGGCAGCCAAAGTTGTAGTGTACAATCACCTGGGACAAATTGTACGCACCTTCAGCGATGTCCCAAAAGGCAAAGTGCAAGACCTTGAATTGCATTGGGATGGCCAAAGCGATGCTGGGGCAAGTGTACCGAATGGTGTTTATATTTTCCATATGCAAACGCCGAATGGTCAAATCAGTCGAAAACTGCTGAAAATGGCGAATTAACTTGGTGCATGGCATATTTCTCTCACCTAAAAAAACAAAACCAATTCGCTTCTTTGTACTTCAGGATCAATTTACCTATTTTGTCCAATTATTTAACACATCAGGTACCATTTCCTCTTGGACAATAGCCCATGAACCCGTTTTCATGGGCTATTGTATAGAGCGCAAGATTGATCCATCAATTGATTACCGCATGAAACTTAGCATCATCATGCCTTTAGCGCTGATATTATTGAGCACTGCTTGTCGAAAATCGGCTTCTCAGGAAGCCAAAATTACAGCTTCTATCCCTGTAGAACCCCTTCTATACGATCCTGCACAGCGCTTGGGCCAGCTTTTTATTGAAGTACAAATGGAAAAAATTTTTCCCGACGGCAAAACATTTGCAGATTGTACACCCAAAGGCAATGTTGATGAGATCATGAAGGAGTATGTACGGATGCGCAAAGAACCGAATTTTGACCTGAAAAAATTTGTAGCCGACAATTTCGAATTGCCTTACAAATACTCCAGCGGATTTAAATCGGATACCAGTCAGTCGCCAGAAAAGCACATCCAGGCGCTTTGGGACGTGCTGACCCGCAAACCCGATTCCCGTCATCGCGGCACTTTAATACCTTTGCCAAATCCATACGTAGTCCCTGGCGGTCGCTTCGGAGAAGTATACTATTGGGACAGCTATTTCACCATGTTGGGACTCCAAAAAGATGGACGTACGGACTTGATCAACAACATGATCGACAATTTTGCTTTCCTCATTGACACCATTGGTTTTATCCCGAATGGCAACCGGACCTATTTTTTGTCGCGTTCTCAACCGCCTTTCTTTGCAGGTATGGTAACGATCCTGGCCGAAGAAAAAGGAGAAGAAATCTACGCCAAATACTTGCCTCAACTGGAGAAGGAATACCAGTTTTGGATGAAAGGTAAGGCTCAAATCACTGCGGATAAATTGTCCAACTTACACGTGGTACGCATGCCCGATGGTTCTTTTTTAAACCGCTATTACGACAATTCTGCTACCCCTCGCGCCGAAATGTACGCTGCCGACGTGGAATTGTCCCATACCGGCAAGCGCCCCTCTGCCGATTTGTACCGCGATCTGCGTTCTGCCTGTGAATCGGGTTGGGATTTCAGCAGTCGTTGGTTGGACGATCCCACCAAACTGTACACCATCCGCACCACGGCCATCATTCCTGTTGACCTGAACTCCTTGCTGTACAACCTGGAAATGACCATCGCCAAAGCTTACCGCATCAAAAACGACCAAGTAAATGCCCAACAATACGAGGCTTTTGCTTTAGCGCGCAGCAAAGCCATCCAAAAATACTGTTGGGATGCCGAGGCTGGCTATTTCGTGGATTACGATTGGGTAAAAGGCCACCCAACCGGAGTTCTCTCTCTGGCCGGGATGTTCCCCTTGTTTTACAAATTGGCTAGCCCGCTTCAAGCTGCCAGCTCGGCATTGGTGTTGACCAAAAACTTCCTCCGTCCAGGTGGTCTGGTCTGCACGGCCAACCTCAACGGACAGCAATGGGATGCCCCCAATGGTTGGGCACCCCTACAATGGATCAGCATCCAGGGCCTGCGCAATTACGACCAACACAAACTGGCCGACGAAATCAAAGCCCGTTGGGTGAAATTGAATGTCAAAACCTACAAAGCCACCGGCAAAATGGTGGAGAAATACAACGTAGAAGACATCTCCTTGACCGCTGGTGGCGGTGAATATCCGGTGCAAGATGGTTTTGGTTGGACGAATGGGGTGCTGCGTGGGTTATTAGGTGAAAAGCCGCTGAAAAATTGACGGGTAGGATTGAGAAAAAGGATGCATTTTTGTAATTGTGGAGGATAAACCATAAACAACATGCTACAAAAACTGAGTATTCGCAACTTCCGCCTTTTTGAAGAACTGGATATTGAAGGATTCAAACGGGTCAACCTGATTGTTGGAAAGAACAATACCGGGAAAACTACCCTTTTGGAGGCGATTCGGATACTGGAAGCAAAGGGGCACAGTACAGTGGTGAATAATATTTTGAAGTCGAGAGGGCAGTTTACGCCTTCTTGGGATGAGTCGTATTATGCGTTGTATCCATTGAAATTGGAGAGCTACCCTTCAATAGTTATCAATGACTTGATCATTTCTTTAAAAACCCAAGATCCTAGATTTAAGGTTGTTTATCCAAGTGAAAAAATTGATGCTATTCTAAGTTCAAGTGATTCCCCTGATTTTCCTAATGATAAATTGATAAATCTTCCTTTTACGGGTTACTTCAATGAATTTATGCAACGATCTTGGGATAAAATTTCATTGACTCCTTTAGAAGATGATGTGAATGATATTATTCGAAAAACTATTGAGCCTAGGTTAATTAGACTGGATATAAGCGGTGGTGCAGCAAAGGTTAGGCTGGAAGGAATAAATAAACCTTTGCCAATAACTGTTCTAGGCGATGGTGTTCAACGCATTCTTTTGATAGCCTTGGCTTTTGTTAGTGCCAAAAACGATATAGATGGTCAAAAGGGCAAAATAATCCTTATTGACGAAATCGAAAGTGGACTTCATTATTCAGTACAAGAAACTTTATGGAAATTGATTTTTGAATATGCCAAAAAATGGGATATCCAGGTGTTTGTTACTACCCATAATCAAGATACCCTTAATACATTTTATTATGTTGCCAATGAACCTCAAAATCAAGGAGAAGGGTTCTTGTTTCGCCTTCAATACAGCCGAAAAGGCAAATTAGAGGCAATAGAGTACGGACAAGAACACTTGAAGGAAGTATTGGAAATGAACCTTGAAATACGGTAAAATAATGGCTCAACAACTTATCGTAGAAGGTAATGATGCTATTGCCATCGCCAATCTTTTGAAAAAAAGAAACCTTCCTCCTCCTGAAGGATACTTCTAACCCAAGAAATTCGAAAATGAGTTTGTCAAGCGGGCTGGTGGCGTTGATAAAATTACAAAGATTGTAAAGGAAGCTTTACGGAACCCCTCCTTAACTAACATTGGTATCATTTTAGACGCAAACGATGTTGGTGCCAAGAACCGTTGGGAGAGTTTGAAATCCCTCCTGAGTGGTAAAATTGAAGAAATCGCTCTGGAGACAATTCAAAATTACGGAACTTGAAAGGTAATCAAAGACGGAAACCTGACCATCGGCTTCTGGATCATGCCGGATAACCAAAATGCAGGCTATCTTGAACATTTTCTGGCCAAGTTGATCCCAGCTAGCGATAAAACCTGGAATTTTGCGCAAGAAACTATCGAAACTTTAAAACTTTCAGGTTTTCAAGCGTTTTTTGATGCCAAAACTCAAAAGGCCCTACTTCATACCTGGCTTGCCTGGCAAAAAGAACCCGGTAGACCCTTCGGACAGGCCGCCGAATTGGGCTATTTTGATATCGCTTCGCCAGTGCTGGATGACTTCGAAGCATGGTTCAAGGCTACTTTTCAATTGAGTGTTCCAGCGTAAGCATCCAGAAAAGTAGCAATTATTTAACCTTCCAAATTCCATTTGCTCTTCATATCCCCTGTATTTTCGGCAAAAAATACCATGCCCACTTTTTATATCCTGCTGTTTTTTTCATGGATGAGTTTTAGTGTAAAAAACGATCCCATCATCCCGTATGCCCGCCATGCTTATACGGTGATCTCGCATCGGGGCAACCACGTCAATGCCCCTGAAAATACCTTACTTGCTTACGAAGAAGCCATTCGAGTAGGTGCTGATTACATCGAAGTGGATGTGCGCAGCAGTAAGGACGGCCAATTGGTGGTCATGCACGACGGCAGTGTAGACAGGACTACCACCAGCAAAGGAAAAGTAGCTGAGTTCAGCGCAGTTGAGTTTACCAGTTTGCAAATCCGTGATGAACGCTTTCCACTACTACCAGCCTTGCATCCACCCACTTTTGAAGCGGTGTTGCGCATGGCCAAAGGGCGCATCCACTTGTACATCGACGACAAAGACGCAGATCCAGCCCAAGTTGCGGTTTTGCTCCAAAAATACCATATGGATACCTGCGCCGTGGTGTATACTTCGCTCAACAAATGCAAATTGTGGAAAAAAGCCCTACCCCGCATTGCCATCATGGTGAGTTTGCCCAAAAGCGTCAATCAAGCCGAAGCACTGACTAAGTTTTTGGAAGACAATCCAGTGGATATTCTGGATGGAGGAGTAACTGGCTACACGCCCGAACTGGTCAGTGCTGCGCAAAAATTGGGAGCCTTGGTATGGCCAGATATCCAAAATCCTGGCGAAAACCCAGACCAATGGAACGTTCCAATCAAAATGGGGATCAAAGCACTGCAAACCGACCACCCCGAGGAGTTGATCAAATACCTGCAAAGCCTGGGCATCCGTTAATAAATTTTAGGCCCCAAACCTTCCAGCAAATAGCTTTTTACATAATCTTCGATGCCCTCTTCCAGAGAGTAAAAAGGCTCGGCATAACCAATACTGCGAAGTTTGGACATATTTGCTTCCGTGAAATATTGGTAGGTATCCCGAATGTCTGCGGGCGTATCGACAAATGAAATCTCCGGTTGCAATCCCATTGACTTGAAGGTATTGCTGGCCAGATCCAAAAAGCTGCGTGCTTGTCCAGTGCCCAGGTTGTACAGGCCACTGTCTTTTTGGTGTTTAAACAAGAAGTACAGCACTTTCAATACGTCTTTAACGTAGATGAAATCCCGGCTTTGCTCCCCGTCTTTGAAGTCAGGTCGATGCGAACGGAAAAGTTTCATCTTGCCCGATTCCTTGATCTGGCGGTAGGTGTGCCAGATGACCGAGGCCATGCGCCCTTTGTGGTACTCATTGGGGCCATATACATTGAAAAATTTGAATCCTGCCCAAAAAGGTGGCGCACTTTCCTGTTGCAAAGCCCAAATGTCAAAATCGTTTTTGGAGCGGCCGTAAGGGTTCAATGGTTTCAATTGCGATACAATTTCGTGATTGTCATCGTACCCCAGTTCCCCCAAGCCATAAGTAGCTGCACTGGAAGCATAAATCAACGGAATTTGGTATTGCGTGCATTGCGCCCACAGCTTTTGGGTATAGTGCAAGTTGAGGCGATCAAACAGCTCCGTATCCTGCTCAGTGGTATCTGTACGAGCTCCGATGTGAAAGATAAAATCCACACTAACATGCATGCGCTCAATCCAGGCAAACAGCTCATCGCGGTGAACCCGCTGAATGTAGCTCTTGTTGAGCAGGTTGCGATTCTTATCAGTGCGGGTAAATTCGTCTACAACAATGAGATTCAAGTGCCCTGCATCGTTGAGGAAACGTACAAGTGCACTGCCAATAAAACCTGCTGCTCCGGTTACAATGATCATAATTATTGGATTAGAGCATGTTTGAACATTTTTCTGAGGCTAAATTTAGAGTGGGTTAGAAGCTCTCAAAACTCCAAACCCACCCTAAAACTCCAAAAACTATTGTGCATACTCCTCAATCGGAGGGCAAGTACAAATCAAATGTCGATCCCCGTACGCACTGTCGATCCGGCTCACCGAAGGCCAAAATTTGAAACCTTGGCGCAAATAGGGGAGTGGGTATGCCGCTTTTTCGCGAGAGTAAGCGTAAGGCCACTCGTTGGCAGTTACCAAATCGGCAGTATGTGGCGCATTGCTCAGTACGTTAGATTTAGGATCGGCTTCGCCAGTAGCGATCTCGTCAATTTCGTTGCGGATTTGCAGCATAGCTTCGCAAAAACGATCCAGTTCGTCCAGGCTTTCGCTTTCGGTGGGTTCGATCATGATGGTGCCTGCAACCGGAAACGAAAGCGTAGGGGCGTGAAACCCGTAATCCATCAAGCGTTTGGCAACATCTTCAGCGCTGATCAGCGCTTTAAATGGCCGCAAATCGATGATCATTTCGTGGGCACTGCGGCCTTTTTCTCCCGCATACAACACCTCGTATTGGCCTTCCAAACGCACTTTGATGTAATTGGCATTCAAAATGGCGTATTCCGTAGAGGCTTTTACTCCAACCTGTCCCAACATGCGAACATACCCATAGCTGATCAGCAGGATGCTGGCACTGCCCCATGGCGCTGCCGATACTGCGTGGATGCCTTTTTCGCCACCCGTTTCGACCATAGTATGCTTGGGCAAAAATGGTTTCAAGCTGTTGTTGACACAAATCGGCCCCATACCAGGGCCACCACCACCGTGTGGAATGGCAAAGGTTTTGTGCAAATTGAGGTGACAAACGTCGGCACCGATCTCAGCTGGGCTAGTCAATCCTACCTGGGCATTCATATTGGCGCCGTCCATGTATACTTTGCCACCATGCTCATGGATCAGGGCGCAAATTTCCTTGATGCGGGTTTCAAACACTCCGTGGGTAGAAGGGTAGGTCACCATCAATGCCGCAAGATTTTCGCTGTGCTTTTCTGCTTTGGTGCGCAAGTCGTCTAAATCGATGTTGCCTTGTTCGTCACATTTGACCACCACAACTTCCATACCGGCCATCACGGCGCTGGCGGGGTTGGTGCCATGGGCAGAAGAAGGAATCAAAGCCATGTTGCGATGGGTATTGCCATTGGCTTCGTGGTAAGCACGAATGGTAAGCAATCCTGCATATTCGCCTTGCGCACCCGAATTGGGTTGCAAGGAACAAGCATCAAAACCTGTACAAGCACACAGGTATGCCTCCAATTCTTCAAAAATTTGCAAGTACCCTTTTGCCTGATCGACGGGAATAAACGGGTGCAAATTGGCAAAAGCAGGCCAACTAACCGGCATCAATTCACTGGCCGCATTGAGCTTCATGGTACAAGACCCCAGCGGAATCATGGAATGTGTCAGGGATAGATCGCGGTTTTCGAGGCGCTTGATGTAGCGCATCATTTTGCTCTCGGTATGGTAGCTGTTGAACACTGGGTGGGTCAAAAATTCCGTTTCGCGCAGCAAAGCCGCTGGAATCTGTGGCGCGGTGGCTCCTTCCAGATCAACCACCAAGTTTGAATTTTTCAATTGCGCAAACACGCCAACAATCGCTTGCAAATCACTGGCCAAAACCGTTTCGTCCAGCGTTATTTGCACCGCACCCATTGGATAATGGAAGTTGATACCCGCAGCAAGGGCAGCCGTTTGAATGGCTTGCTGGGTAGTGGCATCCACCTCGATGTGCAAAGTATCGAAATAGTTTGCGTTCTTTTGGGTATAGCCTAATGCATTCAGGTTTTTAGCCAAAATCTGGGTTGCACCATGCACCCGTTGCGCAATGGCTTTGATGCCTTCTGGCCCATGATAAGCCGCATACATGCCTGCCATGATGGCCAACAATGCCTGGGCAGTACAAATATTGGAAGTTGCTTTTTCGCGACGAATGTGTTGCTCGCGGGTTTGTAACGCCATGCGCAAGGCCCGCTTGCCGTGATGGTCAACTGAAACGCCAATGATCCGCCCTGGAATCAAGCGCTTGTACTCGTCTTTGGTGGCAAAAAATGCCGCGTGCGGCCCGCCGTAACCCATCGGAACCCCAAAACGCTGAGAGTTGCCCACGACAGCGTCAGCCCCCCATTCTCCTGGCGGAGTCAACAAGGCCAAGGCCAATAAGTCGGAGCATACGGTTACCGCAATGTCTTTGGCGTGTGCCTCTTCAGTCAGTGCGCGGTAATCCTCGATGCTGCCGTTGCCTGCAGGATATTGCAGCAGGATGCCAAAGCAGGTTTCATCCAAAACAAACTCGGCAACTGGTTTTACTACCACCGCAATGTTCAGCGGTTGAGCGCGGGTGATCAGCAAATCAATGGTTTGTGGAAAAACCTGATCCGATACCAGGAACGTATTGGTAGATGCACTTTTTTTGCCTTTGGTGCTGTGGAACATGGCCATTGCTTCCGCTGCTGCGGTACCTTCATCCAACAAAGACGCATTGGCAATGGGCAAACCAGTCATGTCGCTGACCATGGTTTGGTAATTGAGCAGCGCCTCCAAACGGCCTTGGGCAATTTCCGCCTGGTAAGGCGTGTATTGGGTATACCAACCAGGATTCTGGAAAATATTGCGCGAAACAACCGAAGGGGTGATCGTGCCATAATACCCAAGTCCGATGTAAGAACGGAAAACCTGGTTTTTGGCTGCAATTTTTTCCAACTCGCGCAAATACTCAAACTCAGAGAGGGCTGCGGGTAGGTTTAGTTCTCCCTTTAGCCGGATGGCCGCTGGAACGGTTTCGTCAATGAGTTGATCTAAGGATGATGCACCAATTGCGGCCAACATTTCCTGCAATTCTGCGGCGTTGGGGCCAATGTGCCGATGGATGAACTGATCGTGAAAAGTCATTGTGTTCATGTCGCTGAAACCCTGCTTGGTTTGGTTAGGAAAAAGAATGTGTAAAGGTAGCAAATCACCAGAATATTGTTGGTGATGCATTTAATCTTACTCGACTCTAAATGATTTTGTAGAAAAATGGTTGAATGGATTAGACTTATTTATTTTGAAACCGTTTCTAAAGCAGGAGAATTTACCTAAAACAAACAGACAAAAAAGTGAAACAAATCGAGTCTTGGCTTGTTGATTTCTTCAACAAATTGTCAGGGAATGGAAGCTACTATTTTTTCGGGAAACGATATTTTGCAGATGGAAACGCGCATCAGGGCTGCTTTTATGAACTCGTTGAGTGGGTTCAAAAGTGCGTCATTAATTGGATCCATCGATGGCAAAGGAAATTCAAACCTCGCTATCTTTAGTTCGGTTATCCATTTGGGATCCAATCCAGCGCTAATTGGGTTCATCAATAGGCCAGATTCTACCAGCAGGCACACCTTGGAAAACATTTTGGAAACAAAATGCTTTACCATCAACCATGTCAATAAAGAAATTTATAAAAAAGCCCATCAAACCTCTGCGCGTTATGCTAAGGAGGTTTCTGAATTTGACGCTACCGGATTGACGCCACAGTTTCATACACTCCTGCAAGCACCCTATGTAAAAGAAAGCCACATTAAGTATGGGTTAGAATTTGCTGAAAAACACGAATTAAAGATCAATGGTACCGTTTTAATCATTGGGCGGGTATTAGAAGTAATCATTCCTGACAATTGTTTGTTGCCGCACGGTGCAATAGATATTGAAAAAGCAGAAACCATTACGATATCTGGGTTAGACTGTTACCATACAACTGATCTGCTATCGCGATTAACCTATGCAAAACCGGGAATACTTCCAGAGGAGATTATCTAGAGGGCGATAAAAAAGTAAGTGTTCATTTTTCCCCACTACTAAAACGCAGAATGGATAAGCAAGCCATCAATATTGTTTGGTTTAAACGCGACTTGCGGTTTATTGACCACGAACCACTTTACTTTGCCCAAAAATCAGAACTGCCATTTTTGTTGGTTTACATCTTTGAGCCTTCGGTCATGGCCTATCATGACAGCGACATCCGGCATTGGCGCTTTGTGCACGAATCTTTGTGCGAAATGAATGAGAAATTAAAAAGTGCCAATGCTCAAATTGCAATTTTTCAAAATGAGGCAAAAGTTATTTTTGAAGCCCTCATCCATCATTTTTCCGTCAGCACTGTTTTTTCCTCCCAAGAAATCGGCAATGGACTAACTTATGAGCGCGACAAAGCCCTGAATCTTTTGTTCAAAAGTCACAACATTACCTGGAATGAATACCAAACCAATGGAGTGGTTCGCAAATTAAAAACCCGCAAAAATTGGGAAAAACGTTGGGAGGCCCAAATGACGGCTCAACCAAAAATTGTGAACGAACAAAATTTGAATACGTTACACCTTGATGATACAATATACAAGCAGATAAAAGGCGCAGATTTAAATGCTGAAATTACCACACGAAATAAAAATTTTCAGGAAGGTGGTGAATATTGGGCATGGCGGTACCTGGAAAACTTCATTAAAGAGCGCCATGTCAATTACAGCAAACACATCAGCAAACCTCTATTGAGCCGGAAAGGATGCAGTCGTTTATCGCCGTATTTAACTTATGGGAATGTTAGTATGCGCATGGTGTACCAATTTACCAAAAAGCATTATCAAGCTTCATTGAATAAAAGAGCATTGTCAAACTTTATTTCTAGACTGCATTGGCATTGCCATTTCATTCAAAAATTTGAAGACGAATGCCGTTATGAATTTGAAAATATAAATCGCGCTTACAACACTTTAATCAAACCTAAAAATGAAAGTTACATCATTGCCTGGCAATCTGGACAAACGGGGGTTCCAATAGTGGATGCCTGTATCAGATGCCTGGTTGCTACTGGGTATATTAATTTCAGAATGAGGGCCTTAGTGGTTTCCTTTTTTGTGTTTAACCTTTGGCAAGACTGGCGCGAATTGCATTTTTTAGCCAGACAGTTTTTGGATTATGAACCCGGAATTCATTACCCTCAGTTGCAAATGCAAAGCGGTACTACTGGCATCAATACCATCAGAATTTATAACCCAATAAAAAATTCTATGGAACATGATCCTGAGGGGTTGTTCATCAAACAATGGGTTCCTGAACTCAAAAATGTTCCCACTAATCTGATTCATGAACCTTATAAGCTAACCTTAATTGAACAAATATTGTACCAGTGCGAAATTGGAAAGGATTATCCGGCGCCTGTTGTTGATATTGAAGAAACTAGAAAGATAGCCAGTGACATCATGTGGAGTTTTAGAAAAAATAAAAATGTCAAAACGGAAGGGAAACGGATTTTAAAAAAACATGTAAGCAATCCAAAGTAGCAACAGATTTGCCAGCAGGAAGTATGAAACCTGGAAACTTTTTCCTAAGGGGTATCCTCACAATTGAAAATCATAGAGCAGCCTAAAATTAAATAGAGTTTTTCGTTGGCACAAGTCGCGTGTGAATCATGTAACTCTTTCCTAGAATTGTGTAATGCTTCTTGGCCATAAAGGACTGAATATTACACTGAAAAGTTTCTCTTATCCACAAAATTTAGCACACGACATGAACAATCTATTCAAAGGATTAATCGCCGGCTATGGCGCCATGAAATTGGGTGGCGGATGCCTGGGCACCATCGTGGTATTTGCCATCATTTGGGTGATACTCGGGCAGTGCAGCTAGCAGCTTGCAAAAGTTTAGTTGAATTCAAAAATGCCCAAAAAAATGAACTTGAACAATATCACAGAATTAAAGGCACAAGAGGGTGTCATCAAAATAGTTTAATCATGGCAAAGAAAATGTTAATCACAACAATTTTCGCGCTTGGTATCTGCTTTCTGCAATCCTGTGGAAACACCAACAACCACCCAAACGCAAGAGAATTGGATACTACCATGCATCCGCAGGCGCCATTAGATTCTACAGGCAAAGCCAAAATGCTACTGGACAATGACCTGATGTTTTCCTTGAGTGGTACACTGGCCGAAATGAACATTGCAGCGATGAGTGGAAACTTTGATCTTGACTTTGCCTCGATGATGATCCTAAATCACCAAGCAGCCATTGACATGAGCAGAGTAGAAATAGCCCAGGGTCGAGATGAACAAATTAAGGAAGTGGCGCTAGACATCATCAACGTGCAAAATGCCCGGATTGCACAAATGCAGCAGTTCATAATGGATAATAACAATAAACCATTCAAAGCATTACAGGTTGATAAAAAATACAATGGACTGAGTGCAACGATAAAAGTCATGATGGACAAAATGAACAACATGCACATGACTGGCCATACTGATGAAGACTTCGTAGCAATGATGATCCCCCACCACCGTGCTGCGGCCAAGATGGCCGAGGATGAATTAAAGCAGGGTCGAAATCAGGAATTGAAAAAACTGGCGCAGCAAATTATTGTAGATCAAAATGAAGAAATCGAAGAATTTAAAGCCTGGATCATTAACCATCAGTAACATGAAAAAAAATAAAAACAACCCTCCTAAACAGCACAGTGGTACCATGCTGAATCAAAAAACCAACGAAGACCACAACAAGCAAAAACCAGATCCAAAAGATCCTAACGAAATAAAGAACAATCCAAATACAGCGGATTCAACCATACTTGAAAAAGAAGATGAGCAGAATATCGAGCAAACAATCAATCACAAAAACAATACATACTCCGAATCACACGATTAACACAGTCATAAAGGAATGATACTGTGTGTATTTGGGGCTTTGAACACGCAGAATGTACCCATCCAAAACATGGGCGATTCATCAGTACTCATTTAACCTTACTAACCCAAAATCAAAATTGTTATGAAAAATATTCTCATTTTTTTGACGCTGTCAGGCGTTTTATTGGCCGGATGTAAAAGTGCCCAAAAAGCACAAACCAGCGGCGAGAAACCAAAGTCTGACATGAATAAAACCACCAAAGGCACCATTATCGGCGCTTCTTCAGGAGCAGTAATCGGTGGTATTCTTGGCAACAAGAGCAAAAATACGGCAATCGGTGCGATCATTGGCGCTGCCGCAGGAGGCGCGATCGGTGCAGTCATCGGCAACAAAATGGACAAACAAGCCAAAAAAATGGAAGAAGTCCTGGGGCAAACGGCAACGGTAGAACGCGTAGGTGAAGGCATCAAATTGACCTTCGACAGCCAATTGTTGTTTGACTTTGGCAAAACCAGCCTCTTGGAATCGAATAAACAAACCCTGGAAAACTTCGCAGAAACCTTGAAGCAAAACCAGGATACCGACCTACTCATCATAGGACATACCGACAATGTAGGCTCCAATGCATTCAACCAATCCTTGTCAGAAAGCCGTGCAACTGCTGTCTCCAATCAACTCGCTTCCAATGGGGTCAGTAATAGCCGACTGAGAACCAAAGGCATGGGCGAAACCCAACCTGCGGTTTCTAATGCTACAGAAGGAAGTCGGGCGCAAAACCGCCGGGTCGAAATCGCCATTTATGCGAACGAGAAAATGAAAACAGAAGCCAAACAAGAAACTGGACAATAGCTAAGTGGTTAAACTTAGTAATCACCACCAATGAGAGCTTGTTTAAACAAGCTCTAACTCACTTTTCACCATTCAAATTGAATTTTATGAAAACGATAAGTCTAAAAATCGCCATTTTATTGGGTCTAGGACTCATAATGTGGATTCCCTTTTTTGCCCAAACAAAAAGTTCATTTGGGATTCGGGCGGGCTTAAATGCCACCAACATCTCCTTTGACAACTTGGACAATCGCAGTGAACGTTTAGGATGGCATGCAGGCATTTTTGCAAATTTGCCAATTGCATCCGATTTTGTCTCTATTCAACCCGAATTGAGTTATTCCGTAAAAGGTACGGCTTATAAGCCGCTAAATAATCGGGAAACATTAAACCTGGATTACATCGATTTCCTATTACCCGTAGCTTTTAAGTTGGGTCCAGTTGATCTCCAAATAGGCCCTTTTGCCTCTTACTTAATCTCTACACAAGATTTTAAGGTGATAGACAACAACTTGGTTATTACCGATGCTTTCAGAAAATTTGACGGCGGTCTTACTGCTGGTTTGAGTTTTAATTTCAGCAAAGTTTTCCTGGGCATCCGTTACAATCAGGGTTTTGCAAATTTGACTCAAGATAATGCTAAAGAGTATTTCGGTAGTGGAAAAAATGGAGTCGGTCAGGTTTCTATCGGTTTCCGGTTTTAATCCAATCCACAAAAGTTAAGCGACTATACCCGCTGGTGCAAGTCTTGCAGACGTGTAACAGCGGGTTGTCCATTTATGACATCATTCGTCATTCTACATTCGACCTTCGGTATTAAAATTACACCCGCTCAATCACCATGGCCGAAGCGCCACCGCCACCATTACAGATCGCTGCCAGTCCAATTTTTGCCTCATTCTGCTGAAGTACATTGGTCAGAGTGGTTACGATTCTAGCGCCCGAAGCGCCCAGGGGGTGACCAAGAGCACAAGCGCCGCCAAATACATTGACTTTGGCCTCGTCGATGCCCAATACCTGATTGAAAGCCATGGGTACTACCGCGAACGCCTCGTTCACTTCAAAAAAATCAACCTCGCTGGTGCTGATGCCAGCACGTTTCATTGCCAATGGTGCGGCAATGGTTGGACTGGTGGTAAACCATTGTGGTTCTTGTTCGGCATCGGCAAAACCCAGGATTTTGGCAATGGGTTTTAAGCCCAGTTTTTCCACCATTTCCTTGCTGGCCAGGATCAGTGCGGATGCGCCATCGTTGATGGTGCTGGCATTGGCCGCAGTAACCGTGCCGTCTTTGCTGAATGCCGGACGCAGACTAGGAATTTTGCTGAAATCCACCTTTTTGTATTCTTCGTCTTCCCCCAAAAGGATTGGATCTCCTTTGCGTTGGGGGATACTCACGGGCACAATCTCGTTGTTGAACCAGCCTTTTTGGGTAGCCTCCGCGGCTAGAGTATAAGAACGGATGGCAAATTCATCTTGCGCTTCCCGCGAAATGTTGTATTTGGCTGCAGTAGCATCTGCACAAGTACCCATGGCTTGATGGTCGTAGGCATCGGTGAGGCCATCTTTGGCGAGTCCGTCTACCAGTTCCATGTTGCCGTATTTGCTGCCCCAACGCGCAGAAGGCACATAATAGGGGATGTTGCTCATGCTTTCCATGCCTCCGGCTACAACTAGATCGTTGTAACCCAACATGATGGACTGAGCGCCGTACATGATGGCTTTCATCCCTGAGGCACAAACTTTATTGATGGTGGTACAAGGTACATTGTCACTCACGACAGCTCCACGCGCCGCCTGGCGGGCTGGGGCCTGGCCCAAATTAGCCGAACATACGTTGCCCATTAGCACTTCTTGCACTTGATCTGCGGCAACACCAGCTTTTTCCAGTGCACCTTTGATGGCAAAACTGCCCAATTGGGTGGCGGTAAAACCAGCCAAAACGCCCCCGAAACTCCCCATGGGAGTGCGTACGGCTGAAACGATGAATACTTCTTTCATAGATTTGAATTGGAAAGGACAGCACAAAATTACACCTCATTTTCTTGATCTGTATTCAACAGGAATGGAATTCTTCGGGTTGACTTATCCGTGAATATTTTTTCTGCGGATCAATCATTTGTAAATCAGGTTCTTGAAAGCTTTTTTACAGCCAGACCAGCTTGGAATGGATATTATTTTAAAAAAAGAGTTGTTTGAGGAAATTATCCGTTCTATATTTACAGTCCTAAACAGCGCGGCGTGGAGCAGTTGGTAGCTCGTCGGGCTCATAACCCGAAGGTCGTAGGTTCAAGTCCTGCCGCCGCTACAAGAAGGGAAGTCCTCACAGGCTTCCCTATTTTTTTGCCCACTACTGATGCTTTGGTTTAACACAAACTTCAATATTACTTAACACTCGCGTACCTTGTTTCTTCAAACGAGGGCATTTCCTTTGTTTAAAATTTCCAATGATTGCTGTTTTTCCTCAAGACCAATTCTTGACCATACAGTGGGATGCCGATCATTCCAGTAATTACTGGTATGCCTGGTTGTATGACAATGCTCCTCAAAACTGGCACGAATCGGGCCAAAAACTCAGCGAGTCCAGAGCCGTAGACCTTTACATCAAACCACTAACAATCAGTTGGTCTGCGCAGGAGTTGCACCTCAGCTGGGACAAGGAAGCCATCGCTTATCCCTTGGCGTGGCTGAAGCAATACTCATTCCCAACCAAAGAAAACCAGCGGGAATTATGGGCGAAACTCGATCCGCATCAATTGCACGATTATGCTCAAGTTTCGGTTGATCCAGCTGCCTTGTTGTGCTGTTTAAAGGATGTACAAAAGTATGGATTTGCGCATATTGCAGGATTACCTACTACTTCGGGTTCTTTGTTGCGGTTGGTGCATTTGTTTGGTCATGTGCGAGAAACCAATTATGGCTCGTTTTACGATGTGATTGCGGAAGAAAACCCTGAAAACCTGGCCAACACGGCCCTTGGTTTGGCGGCTCACACTGACAACCCTTACCGAAATCCCACCCCGACCATCCAGGTCTTGCATTGCCTGAAATCAGAGGTGAAGGGAGGTGAAACGATACTGGTAGATGGTTTTTATCTGGCCGAAAAAATGGAACATGAACATCCAGCCTACTTCCACTTGTTGGCTACCAATGGCATGAAGTTTAAATTTGCAAGTAAAGACCATTGGCTTGAAAACCGTGCTCCGATTTTTGAATTGGATCTTGACGGTGAATTGGTGCGCATCAAATTCAACAACCGCTCCATCCAACCCTTTGAGTTGCCGGATGAATTGATGTTGCCTTTTTACGAGGCGTATCAATATTTTGAAAACCAACTGCATGATCCTCAATTCCAGTTGATTTTTAAACTTGAACCAGGAGAAGCCATCGTCTACGACAATGAACGAATCTTGCACGGCAGAACGGCCTATTCGGGCTTGAAAGTGCGACACTTGCAAGGCTGTTATGCTGATCGGGATGCTTTGTACAGCAAAATCAGGGTTTTGGAAGAAAGATTAGCCCAAATTTGATCCATTGTAAATCATCTCGAAATGAACACAAACATGATTACTCAAGAGATTTTATCCATTTTTCGCAAGCATGGTCATATCGAATACGGCGAACGCTGCAGCATGTTGTCGCACTCCGTGCAAGCTGGCCTGCTGGCCAAAGCGAAAGACTACGATGTAGAATTGATTGCGGCTGCATTTTTGCACGACATCGGTCACTTGGCACCTCTGGAGTTTGCCGATTCTGCGCAGGTCACCACGATGGGATCGTATGGCCTTGATGCCCACGATCATTGGGGAGAAGACTATTTGCGAAGCAGAGGATTTTCGGACCGGATCATCGCTACGGTACGCAATCACGTTGCGGCCAAGCGGTATTTGTGTTTTGCCGACGACACTTATTACCAGCAACTTTCTAACGCCAGTCAGGAAACCCTCCGCTATCAGGGCGGTCCCATGTCGATGGAAGAGGCCAAAACCTTCGAAGCTGATCCATTTTTTGAAGATTCAATTTTGATCAGAAAAATTGACGACGAAGCCAAGGAGGTAAATTTCGAAGTCAGCGAAACTGCGATGGACTATTTGGAAACAATCTTGGACAAGGTCTTGCCAAATGGCTAACCAGAGAGATTGTTATCTTTTTCGGGATGCTTTTGTATTTTGTGCCGTTTTTTACGCTCAATTGGTACACAATGATCATCAAAGAACTCGTTCTCTCCCTCCCTCAAATCGGAAAAGTGGAATGGATTGGCTTGCGGCCTGCTTCACGCGCCATCCTTATGGAGGTAGAAGCAGTAGAAGCTCAAACCGAAAATGGCCTCACTGGTGATCGTTATGCTGGGCAAAACGGCAAACGCCAAGTCACCTTGATTCAAGCTGAACATTTGGTGGCAGCAGGTACGATTTTGCAACGCGGCCCCATTGATCCTCAGCTGACCCGTCGCAATATTGTTGTTTCGGGAATCAATCTTTTGGCGCTGAAAGACCAGAAATTCCAGATTGGAGAAGCCATTTTTGAAATGACCGGAAAATGCTTTCCTTGCCAGCGTATGGAGGAAAACCTGGGCCCTGGTGGCTACAATGCCATGCGGGGCCACGGCGGCATCACCGCCAGGGTCATTAAAGGTGGCAGCATTAAATTATGCGACGAGGTTTCCTTGTTTCTGGAATAGCTGATATCGAAAAAATTGTTTCTCAAACCCAAACGCAATAACTACACGATATGGAAGACATGATCAAAATCCACCTGATCGATCGAGAAGGTACTGAACACGAGCTGGATGGCCCTACAGACATGAACATGAACCTGATGGAGCTTTGCAAAGTCTACGAACTGCCCGTGAAAGGCACTTGCGGAGGCATGGCCCTGTGTTCTACCTGTCAGGTATACATACTGAGCGACCACGGATTGCCAGAGATGACCGAAGATGAAGAAAACATGTTGGATCAGGCTTTTTTCGTTAAAGACAATTCACGTTTGGGGTGTCAACTCCACCTCAGTGAAGCAATGGACGGCTTGAAAGTGCAATTGGCGCCCGAGACAGAGAGCAATGCATAAAGTCTGTTGAATTTCGATTTATCGCCCCTAAACCACATCGGATGAATACGGATAAAGCAACAAAACAAGCCTGGGGCGCACTTTGGATTCTGTTTGGCATCAATTTGATGAATTTCTACGACCGTCAGATCCTGGGGCCAGTAGCGGAAATGGTGCGCAAAGAATGGGCTTTAAGCGATACCCTCCTGGGTACATTGAGCACTGCTTTTATCCTGATGTATGCTGTGGTGGGTTTGCCCTTGGGGCGTTTGGCCGATACCTGGAACCGAAAGAAAATCCTTGCCATCGGAGTCAGTACCTGGAGTGTCCTCACTGCTGCTTCGGGTTTGGCGACGAGTTTTGCCTGGTTGTTTGCCAGTAGATTGGGCGTAGGGATAGGGGAGGCCAGTTGTGCCCCTGCTGCCAATTCTCTGATTGGCGATCTGTTTCCGCCGCGCCGCCGCGCCATGGCCTTGTCCATTTTTATGCTGGGTTTGCCTTTGGGTACGTTTTTGTGCTT
Organism: Haliscomenobacter sp.; assembly: GCF_040403615.1. Classification (NCBI taxonomy): domain Bacteria; kingdom Pseudomonadati; phylum Bacteroidota; class Saprospiria; order Saprospirales; family Haliscomenobacteraceae; genus Haliscomenobacter; species Haliscomenobacter sp. Next base: position 48,740 of record NZ_JBBAKG010000012.1, read on the forward strand.
CCGTTTGAGTGGACTCATTGCTGCGGAATATGGTTGGCGGTATGCGTTTTTTTTCGCGGGCATTCCGGGTTTAATCCTTGGACTATTGGCACTCAAATTGCCCAACCCGCCCCGGGGTGCCAGTGAAGAACACCCACCCATAGCGTTGTCCAGTGATAAATCTCCTTTTTGGCTGGTCTTGAGCATCCCCACCATTTTGTGGATTGTGGCATCAGGAGCGGTGCACAATTTCAACATGTACGCGGTGAATTCCTTTTTGCCTGCATTTTTGATGCGCACGCATCATTTGGACGTCAAAGCGGCAAGTTCGGTTTCTTCCATAGTTTTAGGCGCAGTTGGGATCTTAGGTTTGTTGGGCGGGGGATGGGCGGCCGATCGGCTGAGTCAGGTTCGTCCCGATGGGAAATTGTTGCTTTCTGCAATCGCTACGGCCATTGCCGCACCGTGTATTTTCTTTGCGTTGCAACAAGCGCCAGGTGCGATAGTCGGCTTTATGCTCTTGATGGGAACTGGTACTATGTTGATGTTTGTGTATTATGCCAGTGTGTATTCCTCCATTCAAGATGTGATTCCCCCTGCCTTGCGGGGCACGGCCATGTCCATCTACTTTTTCGCAATGTATCTGCTGGGTGCCAGCTTTGGGCCAGTGATTACGGGCATGCTGAGTGATCATTACGCCAAACAGGCGATGGTAGCCGCGGGCGCTACTGCTATGTCGGAGGAGTTCAAAGGAATGGGTCTGCACCATGCGATGTACATCATACCGATGTTGTGCGTGGTTTTGGCATTGGTTTTATTTGCAGCTTCACGAACAGTAGCCAGAGATATGGAAAAAGTGAAACAATAGAAAAAAGACTATGGAAATTAAGCTTTATGAATATCAAAATGTCACTATCGCCGAAATCGATGCAGTAGTCATCATCATTCACAATGCCCAGGATGCTCTGGATATCCTGGCCAACTGCGCTTATCAAGGTGCCAGTAAAATCATCGTGCAAGCGAGCCACATTGTCCCGGAATTTTTTGACTTGAAAACCGGAATTGCTGGAGAAATTCTGCAAAAATTTTCTACCTATCAAATGCAACTGGCCATTGTAGGTGACTTTACCAAGTACACCAGCAAAAGTTTGCAGGATTTTATCTTCGAAAGCAACAAAGTAGGGCGCATCAATTTCGTCGCATCTATTGAAGAAGCAAGAGAAAGGTTGGCAAAATCATAGGGACTTGACTGGCCTGCATATTGTAAAAATGATGAAATAGAAAAAATCAGGCTGCTTGAAAACGGGTATTTTTCCTTTGCATTTCAAAAGAACAATACCGTTATGAACGACTCAAACATCCTCGATAAGCCTCTACTTCACTCGGCCATCGAAGCCAAGTGCAAGGAAATTGGCTTCACCATGCCCTCTGATCTGTACATCGGAACCTTGCTAAAAACCCTGATCAGCTCCAAACCCCATGGAAATTTCCTTGAATTGGGTACTGGTATTGGCCTATCCCTCTCCTGGATGATTGATGGCCTTGACGCTGAATCCAAACTCACCAGCATCGACAATGACCCCGAACTTTGCTTCATTGCGCAGGATTTTTTTGGCAACGACCCCAGACTCAACATCGTATGTGCCGACGGCGCTGAATGGATCAAAAACTATGCAGGAGAATCCTTTGATTTGGTCTTTGCCGATGCCTGGCCTGGCAAGTACAGCGAAATTGAAGAGATCCTAGCGCTGGTTAAAGTAGGTGGCTTTTATGTCATCGACGACATGTCCGCTCAGCCCAATTGGCCAGTCGGGCATCAAGACAAAGTTGATGGCTTGATAGCTTACCTGGAGCAACGCAAAGACTTCAATTTGACCAAAATGAATTGGTCTACGGGGGTGATTATTGCAACCAAAAAAGAGTAATTTTATGACCCAAAGCAAATGGTGCCGCAATAAAAGCGCAATCGTTTCCAAAGTTTTACGGCTCATTTTCGTTGCCAATCCCTTTCCGTCGTGGAAAAATAAGCTACTTTTATGCTGATAATTGTAGCCTATGCAAACTCGTTTTTTACCCTTTTTTTTGCTCATGTGGAGCATCTGGAGTTGTCAATCAAATGCTCCTCAAACAACTGCCGAAGTGCCTCCCGTATCTCCCAACGAGCATTGCTATACCGGAGCGTCTCCCTACGGAACACACGCTGATTTTCTTATTGTGGATTACCTGAAAGCCATTGATCAAATTACACCTGATCCCAAAGAGGCCAAAAATACAACTGGAATGGTGGCCATCAAAGGCGGTAATTTTCAAATGGGTGGCGACAACGAACAGGCCAGACCGGATGAATTCCCCAAACATCCAGTTGAAGTGAAAGACTTTTGGATGGATGCCACCGAAGTCACCAATGCTCAATTTCAGCGCTTTGTGGACGCTACTGGCTATGTCACCGTAGCGGAACGAGCCATTGACCTGGAAGAACTCAAAAAACAAGTGCCACCAGGGACTGAATTGCCTTCCGCAGAAGATTTGCAGCCTTTCTCCCTGGTCTTTAAATCTCCCTCCAGCGGCAATATCCAAACCTTGACTCCTGCCGATTGGTGGCAAATCGTTAAAGGGGCCAATTGGCGGCACCCACAAGGGCCGGCGAGCAGTATCCAGGGCAAGGACAATCTTCCGGTAGTACACGTGAGTTGGTACGATGCCATCGCCTACTGTAAATGGGCGGGCAAACGCTTGCCTACCGAAGCTGAATGGGAATACGCTGGGCGCGGCGGTCAGGAAGAGGCGGTGTATCCCTGGGGAAAGGAACCTGTTTCGGTACAAAAAGCGAATTTCTTTCAAGGCGAATTTCCGGTCAAGCAGCTGAACGAAGACGGATTTCAACGCTTAGCTCCAGTCAAATCCTTCGCTGCCAACCCCTTTGGCTTGTACGATATGGCCGGAAACGTCTGGGAATGGTGCGCAGACTGGTATCAGCCTGATTATTATGCCCAAAAAACAGGCAATGCTCGGAACCCCCAGGGTCCTTCCAATAGTTATGACCCTGATGAACCCAATGCACCCAAAAAGACAGTGCGTGGGGGTTCTTTTCTGTGTAATGACAGCTACTGCTCGGGTTATCGGGTGGCAGCCCGTATGAAAACCAGCCCGGATACGGGTTTGGAGCATACTGGGTTTCGCTGTGTACGGGATAAGGAATAAAAGTTGAAAAGCTTATGGTTGAAAAGTTGCAGATTGTGCCTATTTCGACCTAATGCTTAACTTTTCAACCATAAACATTTCTATCAATGATTGAAGTATCCAACCAACTCTTGGCCGTTTTGAACACTGCCGAACGCTTATTGCGGCAAATCGACCCACAATTGGCGGCGTTTAGACCTGGCCCTGAAAAATGGTCAGCCAAGGAAATCATCGGCCATTTGATTGATTCAGCTTGCAACAACCAGCAGAAGTTTGTGCGCAGCATGGCTACACCACATTTGGATTTTGTGGGCTATGCCCAAAATTTCTGGGTGTCTGCTCAACATTATCAGCAAGCCGATTGGGCTGGGTTGATTGATTTTTGGTTGGCTTACAATAGGCATATTGCGCACATCATCCGCCATGTTGACCCAGCTGTACTGACCCACCAATTGTTTATCGAGGGCGTGGGGCCTTTTGAATTGGGTTTCATCATGCCAGATTATGTGGAGCACGTGAAGCATCACCTGCGGCAAATTTTTCCGGAGGGGCCATTTGAGAGCAAATTTTCAAATGTGTACAACGTATGATGAGCTGCTGGGATTGTCATCACGGCATTTCTTCGTGATGACAACTCCATTGGCAACAAACCTACCGAATAAAATAATTCACATAAAAGAAGATGATCAGGTATATCCATAGCCCATCCAAAAAATGCCAGTAAATGCTGAGCAAACGCAAGCTCAAGCGCTTTTCGGGGTCAGAAAAATACACCAGTACACTTACAGGTTCCTTCATGCGGTAACGCGCTTGATAAATGAAAATCCCCAAAAAAGGCAATCCCGCTATCACGTGGGCAAAGTGCAGCCCTGAAATGACATACAGATACCCCGCTGAATTGTCGGAACTCATCAAAATTCCATCGCTGAACAAGGTGTACCAGGCCACCGCTTGTGCGGCCATAAACAACAAGGATAAGCCCAGCGTCAACCACAAGGCTCTTTGGTAATTGTCGGTATGGTCTTCGAGGTAAGATTTTTTTGCCCAAAACATCGCCCCACTGCTGCCTAGAAGGATCAACGTATTGAATAAAAAAAGAATCGGCAAACGCAAAGGCGGCAAATGCTGATTCACCCGATTGTACACATAGGCCAAAGACAAGGCCACAAAAATGGTACCCAACCCGATCAACAGCAAGGTCAGGATGATGTTTTTGGGGTGAAACGCAAGGTAAGCGTATTCGTTGTAAGGTTGTTCTTGATTGGTCATACCGTTTGGTGTTTAGGATTGAGATTTTGGACTGAGTTTACACCTTTTACTGCAATATTTTACCTCTGTCCAGACTTTCTCCCATTTCTTGCGCCAGGTGAATGGGCGGTTACAGACCAGGCATATTTTCTGCGGCAGGTCTGCTTTTTTGGTTTTTTTGGCCAAAATGCTCACTTTTGTTGAAACAAAGTACAAAACAGCAAGCGGCCTGGATTGTTTTCATTGATTCATTTGTTTATTTTCGACGATTAAAATGCAGTGCAACTATTCCAATTGGATGCACTGTAGCCCAAACTTACTATGAAGAAGTGCATTCGCTGTCAGGTGGTATTATCGGTCGACGCTCGGTTTTGTTCAAACTGTGGAGCGCCCCAGCCCGAGTTGGAAGCTACCCAGCGCAGCTCCGTACCCAGTATTGACCTGGATTTGGAAATAGAACCTCAACTGACCGAAAAATTCTTTTTGGCGCTGAAAGACCGCATTGAGCGCGAGCACCGTCCGGAGCAATTCACCGCCTACTCTGAGCGGATGTACCCCTCAGGCTTTCGGGATGTGATTGCGCGGCGTTTTGCCCAATCCGCTGATCGCCTGCGCAACATGGAGTCGTTGGGTATGCTGGAAACCTCACAACTCAACTGGTTTGTAGAAGATTTGTTTGAAGAACTCTTGGATTTTTACATCATCCGCTATTGCAAAGACCTCAACGAAGTGGAGTTGCCCGAGGCGATTCTCAAGTACCAGAACATACCGTTGAGTGAAATCAATCTTTTTCAGGTGGTCAAAGACTTCCTGCAATTTGACCACGAGCCGGAAAAAATCTATACGGATTTGCTGCAAATGCCCCTTGCCAAATTGAAAAATGCCAGTCAGGCGTTTCTTTTTCCGCCGCGCGATGAAAAAATCTTGCTGGTATCCGATCAGAGCTTGTTGGGCAATGGCAAAGAGGGATTTGCCATCACCGCCCGAGGCTTGTATTGGAAAGCACCCTTTCAAAAATCTCAAATTGCCCTCTTCACCAATCTTGTCGATATACGGCGCAAAGGGGATTGGATCGAGATCAACGGCCATTTTTTTAACGCAGGTCTGTCTTTGAATGTTAAAATGTTGCGGTTGTTAGGGCGCTTGAAGATGTGGCACCGTTAAAATTTTTAGCACAATCGTGAAACCAAGTTAAGGTGTTGCTAAAGTGCTGACTTCGTAGATCGTTCGGATTAAAATGAGTGTTCTTAGCTCATAAAACAACCACACTATGAAAACAAATTGGGCAATTACCACGACTTTGGCATGCTGCAGTATGTTTGCAGGAACCATTATGGCGCAACAAGGCCAGCGCGTTAGTACCACCCTGGATCAATGGGCCAATCGGTCAAAAACCGAAACAACCAGCACACCCACTTACACCGCCAATCGCCGGATTGAAGACGTAACGGGATTAGAAAAAATGAGATCGAGAGGAACGAATACCGATGTAAGTACGACTACCCAAGCAAACGACCGCAGAGATCCCTACAACAACGGAGGCTACAATGACAACCGTCATCAGCCGGAATACAACGACCGCAACCCACGGAATGGAAACTATGGCTCACGCGATGAAGACAGAAGAAGAGACGATGACCGTGACCGACGCGATGGCTGCTCCAAAGACAAATATCGCGGAGGAGAGAGCTACGGCTACGGTCGTGGATCTGCCAACCGCAGCAATAATCGGGGTCGGGATGATGATCGATATCGTGACCGGGATGATGACCGCTACCATGACCGCGACCGGGATGGAAAATCAAGACGTACTTGCGATTCCAATGGAAAGAACAGAGGCAGAGGGAATTAGACTGCTGTTGAAATAAGCACGGGACACCTAACGGCTAGGTGTCCCGTGCTTATTGAATAGGAAGAAAATACGCTTAAACTTCTCCCAATACAATAATTTTATCCCCGTCCGAAAAACGGACTTTTGCCGATTTTATCGGATTGATTTTTACCCCATACATTTTTGAGTCATCCTGTGAATCGCGCATGAGGCGGTAGCCAATAGCGGTATGGCCTTGCCGGGCAGCACTTTCTAGCACAGTATAAAAATCAACATCGACATCGGTCTTAACGTAATGACCTACTTCCTTGAGGTAAATTTCTGACCCTTCTGCTTCAAACAGGATATCGTACACTTTTTTGAGTTCCTTGTTTTCCGAAATTTGGGTCAAAACGAGGCTCAACAATTTATCGCTCAAGATGAAATCGTCTGCTTTGGATACTTCGGCCAATTCACGGTTGCGAATATCCAGCATTTCCGATACGATGGAAAAGTCCTTGCCTGCCTTCTCTGCTAAATCGCGCAGGTGCAGCAAGCAAATCAGCGTTTTGGCATCAGATTCCTGAATTTCGATGTTTTCGTTGTAGCTCAACAAAATGATGTGATCGTAGGTCTCAACCCGGAGTGATTCGAGAGTCAAGCGGTTGTTGATGTCCCCTTTGGTCAATTCTACCTGGATATTCTTGAGCGTAGTGCTAAAGTTGGATACATCTTCATCAATCTCTGCGGTCTCAGCAAGTATGGTCACTTTTGAGCCCGGTAGCACGTAATTGTCCAATTCCTCAATGATGCGGATGCCTTTTTTGTTCCAGCCCAAAATGAGCGTGCTTTCCACTCCGGCGCTGGTGCCAGAGCCTCTTACCAACAGCGATTCGTTGCGAGGAGCAAGGGTTTTGCCAGAAAGCTTGATGGTATCGTCATCTTTGGAAATGGCAATCAGTCTATCCCCATTTTGCAACACGTATTCCATGTTGGGATTGATCAGCACCTCATCGCTCGCTGTAATCACCCCGATAATGGCGGATTCTTCGTAAGCAAAGAGACTGTCCCGGTAGGTTTTGCCCCACAACTGTTTTTCTTCGGCGAAGTAAATTTCATCCCCTTCAAATTGCAGCAATTCGGTGTATACGATACTGAGGCCTGATTGCCGACAAGTTTGGGCCGTCAAGCGAGAAATAAGATCAGAAGTGAGGATATAAACCGCCTCGTCGCCACCTACCAACCTTGCTGCTTCCAAATTGGCCGGATCTTTGATCTCGGCCACGATGTGGTACTTGCCTTGTTTGCGCCGCTTGCTGTTGGTCAAAGACAATACAGCTTTGATCACATGCACGTCAGGATTGTCGATGTCTTCTGGACTCAAGATAATGACTGATCTCGCTTCATGAGGATTCACTACTTGAATATCGGAAGCTTCCAGTGGGCTACCACTGCGAATAACGATTTTGGTATTTTTGGTATCGGGTATTTTGGCGCGGATGTCGTCTTCCATCTCCACTTTGTCCTGGTTGGCCAAAATGACGATGCGGGGATTCTTCTGGTTTTCGTTGGCAATGCACAAGTCGGAAATGATCGAATAAACCTTGGAAGAGTAACCCAATATCAAGGTGTGATTGGATTCCAAAACCATCGATTTGCCTTTGCGCAAGTCTTCGATGCTTTGATCAATACCACTCGAAATAGAACCGATCAGGGTAGAAAGAATGAAAATCCCACCGATGGTCACCAGCAACATGATGCCCCGGAATACCCAACCGGAGTCGCCACCTACCGCACCGGAGTCTAGCGCGCGCATCAAACTTTGCCAGGTAGCTTCGGCAAAACTGAGTTTTTCATCGGGGGCAGGCCCAATTCCTGTGAAATGCAGCACAATGGCAGCGATGATGACCAAAACGAGTGAAACCAGCGCCAGCCAGCCAATGATGGCAATGGGCCCATGAGACAGGGAGTTCTCAAAACGGTACCGTAATCTTTCTTGTAATGTAGCTTTTGGCATAGTATGTTTGATTATAGGTGCTGAAAGTGGGGGATAAAGTTAAAAAAACCTTCATGTTTATTCTGGATTAACTAAAAAATTGTCCATTTAAATCATGGCCTTTTCATTTGATAGAAAATTAGAATCAGCAATAAGCGTTAGATTTGCGGCACACCATGGAGTCAAATGACTTGATCTCCAGGATCAGTGCCTTAAAACGAAAGATTGGAATGAAACTTACGCTACGTTTTTTACTCTTCCTTTTAGCAATAACCATGATTGCCAATTGTACCAAATTGGAAGACATCCTCTTGGAAGGCCCCACCGAACTTTCGACTCAAGAACAACGCTTTTTTACTGAAAACGACTGTGACGGCGCGGTTCGCCTCTGCTACAATGCCATGGCTTTTGACGATTGGTGGCAAGTGCATTTCTGGAGATTGTGCAACGATGCAGCTACCGACGATGCCTGGGTGGGCGATACCATCAAAAATTACGACATCAATCCACCTCGTTTTTCAAGCGCAGCGGTTGATACCAGCAAAAACAAACGCGATACCATCTCGGTTCCTTATTACAAACGCCGAATTGAAATCATGCAGGCAGGCCATTATACCCTCGATGCACGGGGCGAACGCCTGCGCGATTTTTACCAATTCAATTACAAGGGCATTTTTCTGTGCAACAATGCCCTCGAAGGACTAGGCAGCGCCAAAATTGCCGACGATGTGAAAAATCGCCTGATTGCAGAAACCAAGTTCGTTCGTGGATTTTTATATTTTGAATTGGTCAAAAACTTCGGTGGCGTGCCACTCATAACCTCCAATGTTCCTGCTGGATACCTCGATACCATAAGCAGGCTATCCGTACAAACCGTTTATGCTCAGATCAAACGCGACTTTGCAGACGCAGCAGCAGTATTGCCAACCCTGACCGAGCAAAAAGCCAAAGATCGTGGTCGAGCTACCCAAGGTGCGGCACTGGCTTTTTTGGCCAAAGCTGAATTGTACGATGGAAAATGGGATGCCGCATTTACCACCGCAGAGAAAGTAATCAACCAGCAGATTTATGCACTCGAACCCAACTTTGGTGACCTTTGGAATCCCACCAATGTCAATAGCCGTGAATTTATTTTTAGTCTGGGAACGGGTGTTTGGCCATTCAATGCTTTCGGTGATCCTATTCCCATTATGTGTGGCACCAGGGCAGAAAAAGGCTGGGGCTATTTGTGTCCTACCTCCAATCTTGAAAAGCATTACCTCGATGATCAGGACAGTATTCGTTTAAAATGGACCATCATCAAGCACCTGGCACCTGTACCTGGCGATACCACCAAACGTTTCAACGCACGGCCAAACGAGAGTAAATCAGCGCGGTTTTGCCGCAAATTATACGTCCCGTCCAATCAGCGCCTGGGTGGATCGGGCACTAAATTGCCCCACAACATCATCTTTGTGCGCTATGCCGATTTGTTGCTGATTGCTGCTGAAGCGGCTGCACATCTCAATAAGGACGACCAGGCGCGTACTTACCTTGATCAAGTTCGAAAAAGGGTAAAATTGAACACCAATCTTGGTCTAGGTGGCGCTACTTTGTTGGATGCGATTTATAAAGAACGGCGCTCAGAACTGGCTTTTGAAGGGCATCGCCTTTTTGATTTGCGGCGCATCAAAACCAGCGCCAATCGACCCCTTATTTATGATGTAATGGGAAGCAACGGATCCTTTGTGTCGTACAACCGCAACAGTACAGATCCTTATGAAAACAGCAACAAGCGCGAATTACAAAATAAAGGAGTAAATTTTAAAACCTCGAAACACGAACTCTGGCCAATTCCGCAAGATGAATTGAATCGCAGGGGAGGATTAAGACAAAACCTGGGTTATTGAGTAATTTTTTGCGTAATAAATGAGCTACTTACAGCCACTCTTTGCGTTTGAACCAGATGTAAATGATGATTACAATCAGCAGCATTGAAAGCAAGGTCAGTGGATACCCCCACTGAAACCTCAACTCTGGCATAATGTCAAAGTTCATCCCATAAATTCCCGCCACGAAAGTCAGTGGCATGAAGAAGACCGAAAAAATGGTCAATACCTTCATGACTTCGTTGGTCTTGTGCGCGGAAATAGAGATGTAGATGTTGAGCAGATTGGATACATCTTCGTGAATCTGCTCGTAATTGCTGTGCAGCTTCAGGTTGAGGTCTCTCAAATCCTGGATAAACGGATTGGATTTGGTATCTCGAAACAAATCATCCACCACTTTTTCAGTCAGAATCAACAGCTTTTTGTTCACACTGACCATGCGGCGCAGGTGATAGAGTTTTTCTTCGAATTTGCCCCGTGAGTGGCGGGCAAAAATGGCAGTTTCGATTTTATCAACCTCATCGTCCAGAAATTGCGCGGGCCCCTGGTAAGTGGCTACCGCGTACCAAATGATGCGGGTTACGACATCGCAAGGATCCAAGTGATTGTCCTCGGTTAAATATTTGGCTACGATTTCCTCAAAGAATGGTTGGGGCAAACGATGGATGGAGATCAAGCAAGTGTCGGTATAAAACAGCGCAATTTTGCTGGTCAAATCCTGGATGGAATGTGGACTTTCCAATTCCTTGGGATTGTAAGCGCGTACGATGATGAACCTAGCTTCGCCATCCAATTCAAATTTGGGCAAATGGTCTGGCTCCAAACAGTCCTGCACGGTATACGGATGCAGATTGAAGCGTTTGGCAATGTCCAGCAGTTGATCTTTCTTGGGCTGGGTCACATCCAGCCAGGTAAATTTGCCTTGATAGATGGTTTTTTCCACGGGCGAGAGTGTTTTTTGCGCAAGCTAAGGAAAAAAAATAAAGTAGATCAACTCAACCACATATACGCCAGCCAACTGCTCAAATACGCCAGGCCCGTCATAAACGCAAACTGAATCAGGGGCCATTTCCAGGATTTGGTTTCGCGATACACTACCGCCATGGTGCTCATGCACTGCATGGCAAAGACATAGAACAGCAGGAGGGATAACGAAGTGGCCGGACTGTAAATCAACTGGTGGGTAACCGGATCGCGCTGGTTGGCCATTTTTTCGTGAATGGAATATTCATCATCCTGGTGGCCGATGCTGTAAATTGTGGCCATTGTAGCTACAAAAACCTCCCGGGCTGCAAAAGAAGTAATCAGGGCAATGCCTATTTTCCAGTCAAAACCTAAGGGTCTGATGGCCGGTTCGATGAATTTGCCCAATTGGCCAGCAAAAGAAGCTTCCATTTTTTTGGCATCCACCAGATCCTGCGTATCGTCAGCATTCAGTTTTTTTGCTTTGGCACTGCTTTGGGCGGCCATTTCAGCATTTTTTACCGCTCCCGGAGGGCCAAAGGAAGACAAAACCCACAGCACCACCGTAATGATCAAGATGATTCGGCCCGCTTCGACGGTGAAAGTTTTTACTTTTTCCCACACGGTGAGCCACACATTGCGCATCACGGGCAAGCGATAGGCGGGCAATTCCAACATCAGGTAACTGCTTTCGTGGGTGCGCAAAATCAATTTGAATACAAAAGCCGCCAGCAGCGCGGCAACAATCCCCAAGAGGTACAAACCCATAAAAGCCAGCGCTTGTAAGCTGACAAAACCAATTTTGGTAGGTGGCACCACAAAACCAATCAAAACGGTATACACCGGAATCCGCGCCGAACAACTGATAAAAGGGGTAACCAGGATCGTAATCAATCGCTCTTTCCAATTGCTAATAGTGCGGGTACTCATAATTGCCGGAATGGCACAAGCGCCACCGGAGATAAGCGCCACCACACTGCGGCCATTGAGCCCGAAAAACTGCATAATGCGGTCAAACATAAACGCTGCCCGCGCCATATAGCCCACTTCTTCGAGTAAGGAGATCAGGAAAAACAAGATGGCAATCTGCGGGACAAACACAATGATTCCACTAAAGCCCGCCAATACTCCTTCGGTGAGTAAATTGGTCAACCAATGTTGCGGAAGATGGCTTTGCAAAAAAGTACTCAAGTTGCCAAAACCTGCCTCAATAAAATTCATGGGCAATTCCGCCCAGGTAAAAAGGGCATGAAAGATCAAGAGCATTATACTGAAAAACACCACTGGGCCAAAAAAACGATTGGTCAACAGATCGTCCAATCGATCGGTAAAATTGATTTCATGCAAGCTGTCCTTCTCTCGGGATTGTTGTACAATGGGCGTAAACTGATCGTAACGTTGCATGGTTTCCTCCACCTGCATCTGCAGGTCTTGAAAACCGCTATTGCTGATCGCCTGTTCGATGAGCGTTTTTTGATTGGGGTTTAAAAAAGACAACCATTTGACGTGGTGCGCCATCAAAACCAGTTGGTAAGGCGTATAGCCCGGAAATTCAGCTTGTATTTGGTTGATGATCTTGGATTCCTCAGGTGCAAGGCGGTATTTGGTACTATTGAGCAGAGCGACAGGGGCTTCATCCAGTAGATCAACCAGCATGGATTTCAACTTACTCATGCCTTCTCCTGTACGTCCGCTGAGGAGTAGGGTAGGAGCACCCAATTTGCGGGAGAGCTTTTCAAGATCGTATTGGATGCCTTCTTGCTCGGCAACATCGGCCATATTGAGCGCCAACAGCACGGGGATGCCCAGGTCTTTCAATTGGCTAAACAGCAATAAATGCTTTTCGAGTTTGGTGACATCGGCGATGTAGATGATGGCATCTGGATAATTTTCGTTGCCAGGTTGTACCAAACTTTGTACAACCATCTTTTCATCTTTGGACGTAGGGTAAAAACTATAGGCTCCGGGCAGGTCAATCAATTTGGCTTGGCGGCCGTTGGAAAGCTCGAGCGTCCCCGTTTTTTTATCGACAGTGACCCCGGGAAAGTTGCCTACTTTTTGCTGTAGGCCAGTCAACTGGTTAAAAATGGAAGTTTTGCCACTGTTGGGATTTCCAATGAGGGCAATCTTTGGTTCAGGATCGGGCGACAGAGCTGGTTTCAAACCTTTGGAAAAACTAAATACAAGTGAAGGAATACCTCAACGTACAACGATGCAGCACGCTTCGGATTTGCGCAGCGCAATCAGCAAATTGTCTGCTTTAATGTAACAACCACCACCAAAAGGGGCACTGCGAATCATTTCAATTTGAGTGCCTGGCAGGATTCCCATTGATAACAGCTTGCAAGCCATGCAACAATCAGTAAAATGAGAAACATGTCCTTTGCTGCCAATTTTCATTTTGGCCAATTGATTTCCGGAATTACTCGTTGCGACCACAGTTGTGCTTATTTTGATTTAATCTAATTAACAACACGGCGCTAAAATAGATCGTTTTTTTTCTTTTTCAACTAATAAAAATCACCATTGTACAAAAAATACCTAGGATAAGGGAGATAAACCAATACCTAACGTTAGGTATTAAAGTTTTGATGCTACCTAATCAGGAATATTTGTCAGATCTTAGACAACTCAAATTGCCAATTTCTGTTTTTTTAATAAAAGTCATTCATGAACCACCTACAATTTGAAACTAGCCCATACTTGCTTCAGCATGCCCACAATCCAGTAGACTGGTACGCCTGGAAGCCAGAGGCTTTTGAACGTGCAAAAAAAGAAAACAAACCCATCTTAGTCAGCATTGGTTATTCCACCTGCCACTGGTGCCACGTGATGGAACGCGAGTCCTTTGAAAACGCCGATATTGCGGCCATCATGAATGAAAATTTTATCAACATCAAGGTAGACCGCGAAGAAAGACCCGATGTAGACCATATTTACATGGAAGCTTGTGTGATCATGACGGGTTCGGGGGGCTGGCCACTCAATTGTTTTTTGACTCCAGACGGACGGCCATTTTTGACTGGAACCTACTACCCGCCAGTTGCAGCGTTCAACCGACCTTCCTGGCCGCAGTTGTTGCACCACGTGACGGAGATTTTCAACAACCGCCGTCAGGACGTAGAAGATCAAGCCAATCGCCTGATTGGCAACATTGAGCAAACCAACGCCTATTTTTTATCCAAGAAAGAAACCGAAACCGCAGGGATCAATCCTTTTAATCCCGTGGTGCTGCACAACATATTTCAAACCCTCAAGAAAAACTTCGATCTCCAGGATGGTGGATTTGGTGGCGCACCAAAATTCCCGGGCAGCATGGCCCTGCAATTTTTGCTCGATTACCACCATTTTACCGCAGAAAAGGAAGCCTTAGACCACGTAATTTTCTCATTGGATCGGATGATTCGCGGAGGGATTTACGACCAACTTGGGGGTGGTTTTGCCCGTTATGCCACCGACAAGGCCTGGTTGGTTCCGCACTTTGAAAAGATGTTGTACGACAACGCCCTTTTGGTTGGCTTACTTTCCGACACTTATAAAGTGACCAAATTGCCTATTTTCAAACGGGCAATTGAAGAAACCCTGGCTTGGGTAGCACGCGAAATGACCAATGCAGAAGGTGGGTTTTACAGTGCACTCGATGCAGATTCGGAAGGGGAAGAAGGAAAGTTTTACGTTTGGACGGCTGAAGAAGTTGCCGCGGTATGCCCATCTGCCGAAGACGCTGGTCTTTTTAGCGGCTATTACGGGGTTGAGCCATTGGGAAATTGGGAAGGACACAACATCCTGTGGTGCCCTTTGCCCATGGAGGCTTTTGCCGTTGAAGTAGGCCAGACCCCCGACGAACTGGAGTCCCGTTTTGCCCCCATTCGTGCCAAACTCATGGCCGAGCGCGATTTACGGATTCGCCCAGGTCTCGATGATAAAATTTTGCTTTCCTGGAATGCCTTGATGGCTTCTGCATACGCCAAGGCTTACACGGCATTGGGCGATGAAACTTACCGGGAAGCGGCAGTTCGGAACATGGATTTTTTGTTGAAAAAATTCAAACGAGACGAATTCTGCGGAATGTACCATACCTATAAAAAAGTTGGTGACCGCGATCAAGCGCAGTACAGCGCTTTTTTGGATGATTACTCCTACCTCATTGCGGCCTTGATCGACGTGTACGAGATTTCTCTGGAAACCCGCTACTTACGTCAGGCAGCCGACTACACTGAATATACTTTGGCCCATTTCCTTGATGGTACGCGCAATTTGTTCTATTTTACTTCCAATGAACAGCAAGATGTTGTTTTGCGCAAGATTGAATTGTATGACAACGCACTTCCCTCTGGAAATGCCACCATGGTTCAAAACTTGCATCGATTGGGTTTGCTTTGGGGAAAAATGCAGTATATTGAGTTGGCTGCTGCCATGCTCAAAGAAATGCTGACTGGAGTGGAACGATATCCATCTTCCTTTGCCCGCTGGGCCAATGCCTTGATCAACTGGGTGTATCCCATGCAAGAAATTGCCATAGTTGGGCCACGGGCAGCGGAATTGAACCTGGATTTGCAGCAAAACTACCTCCCCAATAAGGTCTTGATGGGGGCAATGGAAGCCGATGATGCTTTTCCATTGCTTGCTGGAAGATCAACCTTGGGCAAGACCCAGATTTTTGTTTGTCGCAATTATGCCTGCCAATTGCCGGTTTCAACAACAGCAGAGGCTTTGGCATTGTTGAAATAGAAAATCCAAACTATGCGTAAACTACTTACCCTGTTTTTGGGTATTTTTTGGGGGTTGAGCCTTCAAGGCCAACAATCGGCACAGTATACCTTGCACATGTTGAGTCCGTATTATTGGAACCCAGGTGCAGCGGCAATTGACCAGGATTTAAGCTTGACGGCCAGTGTGCGCCAGCAATGGGGAGGATTGCCGGGAGCGCCCATGTCGCAATTTGGGTTGTTGCAAATTCCCTTACCTCAATTTCGGGCTGCTTTTGGCGCAAAGTTCGAAAACGATCAACTCGGCGCCCAACGCAACAGCAACCTGATGCTGAGTTACAGCTTTCAACTGGAAATGGGGGAAAACATTCTGGGATTGGGTGCTTCTGCTGGTTTTACCCAATTTGGCTTGGATGGATCCAAGTTGCGAACACCAGGAGGGGCTTACCAGGATATTTTAATCAACCACAATGATGCCATTCTTTCTGCTGGCGCGTTGAGTGGATTGGCACCTACGTTTGATCTGGGGGCATATTTTCACAGCGAAAAATGGAACTTTGGATTGGCAGTACGCAATTTTACAGCTGCTACGATAAAACTTAGCGAATTTGACCTCAATACTACACGGACTGTTTTTTTTAACGCTCAAACCTCTTTCCCTTTGGGAACCAGCTTTTTGCTTCAACCATCGATTATAGTACGTACAGATTTAACACAAATACAAACCGATGCGGCTTTGATAATTCGATATAATGGCAATATCTTTGGCGGCGCTTCGTTTAGAGGGTATAATTCCAATAGCATTGATGCCCTTGGGTTAATCGCAGGAGCAAAGTTAAATGAGAAATTGAGTGTGGCTTATGCTTATGACTTGATTCTCTCCCCTTTGCGCGAAGTTAGCAATGGATCGCACGAACTAAGAGTGTATTACCGCATACAAGAGGGTTCAAGTAAAGGGCGCAAACCCAAGATTATTTATAACCCTCGTTTGTTATAATCGGTAGTAAAAACGTCGCCAAACTTTTTTCGATTCCCTAAAATAAGCAACCTTAGCTTCACGTTTGAGGTATCGGATTGTTGAGATTACGGCGAATCCCACAAATTAACTTTTATTATATTTCTAAACGGTCTATATTTACGCAGCTTTTAACAAAAGCTGTTTAAAGTCTGAAGGAAAACTCGGGTATTAACATGAAAAACGTACTCAAGCTTGCACTAGTTGCGCTGGTATTTGTAGTGGTTGCTTGCGGAAAGCAAGAAAGCGGAGAATTAACCGGTGTATTCGACCGGCCTGTATGGAAGGGTATCAACCCATACGGTATGGTTTACATCCCCTCCGGCACCCTCTTGGTAGGTCCCAGCGATCAAGATGTCAGCAACACCTTTGTCCAACGTCCCAAACAAATCTCTATTCAGGGATTTTTTATGGATGACACGGAAATTACCAACAATGAATACCGCCAGTTCGTTTACTGGGTAAAGGATTCAATTGCCCACAACATCCTAGAGCACTTTCTCGAAAGTGATGCCGATGATGCAGATGAAGGCCGCATTGACTGGGATCAAGAAATTGATTGGGAAGATCCAGATGGTGCTCTTGCTGAAATGTACTACCAAGGTGATGATCGATTTGCCGGCAAAAAGGAAATCGACGTTCGTAACCTCAAATACAAGTACACCTGGTACGATTGGAAAAAAGCTGCAAGTAACCGTGGCCGCTCTCCTCGTAATGAATTCATCAAGGAAAAAGAAGTGAACGTTTATCCTGATACCTTGGTATGGGTGCGTGACTTTGCCTACTCCTATAATGAGCCTTACGCCCGTAACTATTTCTGGCACCCTGCTTTTGATGATTATCCCGTAGTGGGCATCGATTGGCACACCGCCAATGCCTTCTGCTACTGGCGTACCATGCTTTGGAACAAAGCAGCTGGCGACAGCAAGGATGGTCAAAATACTGAAAACTACCGTTTGCCATTCGAGCACGAATGGGAATATGCCGCTCGCGGTGGAAAAGATCGGGCAATGTACCCTTGGGGCGGTCCTTATATCCGCAACGCCAAAGGTTGTCTGTTGGCCAACTTCAAACCCGGTCGTGGCAATTACCCTGAAGATGGTGGTTTCTATACCGTGCGCGCAGATGCCTATTTTCCTAACGATTATGGGCTCTATAACATGGCTGGTAACGTTTCAGAGTGGACCAATACGGCTTACTATGAAAACGCCTATTCCTTCCTGCATGATTTGAATCCCGATATTCGTTACGATGCTGCAGATGACGACACTCCTGAGAACAAACGCAAAGTTGTTCGTGGAGGATCCTGGAAGGACATCCATCACTTCCTGCAAACTGGTACACGGAGTTTTGAATACCAGGATACTACCAAGTCTTATGTAGGTTTCCGTTGTGTACTCACCTTCCTGGGACGTTCCATCAACGATTTCTAATCCAAATCTGGATCGATAAAACATAAGGATACTGTGCTAGCTGCACAGTATCCTTACGTTTTGTTGTCTATAAGTGAAAAGGCCATTTTGAACCTGCAATAAGATGCTTTGTTCATTTTGATCAGTTTCTGAAATTATTTTTTCACAAACTGTAACCTTTTCTGTTTCTACCATTATTGAGATTGTACATGGGTAGAAAATCCCAACGAACAATGATATTCTTTGTCTAACCATCAAAAAAATCCTAAACAATGAGCTTCCTGAAATCGAAAGGATTCAAGTACCTCAAAAACCTTATCATCGGTGTTGGTGCATCTGTAGTATTGCTTGGTGCACTTTTCAAAATCATGTCTTGGACTGGTGCGGATGAAATGTTGATTCTCGGTATGGTCACTGAGGCCCTGCTTTTCCTCTTTTTGGGTGTAATCGGCCCAGATAAGGACTACTATTGGGAAAAATTGTATCCAGGTTTGGATAGCTATAATGCCCCTATTCAGCCCATTACCGCAGGTGTTTCTACCATTGCCAGCACGCCCAACTTGCCTGGTTTGAACGGCGAAGTAGTAGAGCAGCAATTGGGTGGCATGTTGCAGGAGTTGCAAGGCATGTCCAAAAGCCTGGGTTCATTGAAAGCACTGCAAGAAGTGGATTTCTCTGGTACCAAAGATCAACTCAAAGCCATGAACAACTTCTACACCAAGTTGAACGAAGCAATGGTTGACTTGATCGATTCTTCCGAAGAAACCAAAGTAGTAAAAGACGGCTTGACCGAGTTGAATAAAAACATCTCCAAGTTGAATACTACTTATTCTTCATTGAATAGCGTATACGGCTCTGTTATCACTGCCATGGCTGGTGTTCGCCAAGGGTAATCAGTTCCATTTTTCGGAAACAAATTTCTAACCCGGAAAAAAGAAAAGACATGTCAATTCCAAAGGAGCCGCGGCAGTTAATGATCAACATTATGTATCTGGTGTTGACCGCCATGTTGGCCCTCAACGTTTCAGCAAAGATCATCAATGCCTTTTTTGTTATCGATAAAGGCATCAAAACCTCTAACAGTCGTCTTGGCGTAGCCAACGATTCCACTGTTAAGGATATGGAGCGCAACGCAGAACAAAACAAAGAGCGGTATTCAAAAGTGGTTTCTACTGCCAAACAAGTGCAGGCCAAATCCAAAGAATTTATTGCTTACGTAGAAACCTTGCGTGATGCAATGGTGGAGCAAACCGGAGGGATGTACCCCGAGGAGGATATCCACCATGCTGGTCAGCCTAAAGGCTACAAAAACAAGGAAATTACCACTCGTTACCTGGTCAATCAGGGCAATGGTTCCAAACTGGAGCAACGTGTAAACGCAACCCGTGAAGAACTGATCCAAATGTTGCGTTCTTTGAAAAATCTCAAAGGGATTAAAATTACTGAAGAAGAGTTGCAGCAACTGGAAAACAGCATCGCTTTGCAAATCACTGCAAAAGATTGGACCAAAGAAAGAGGCGTAAGCAACTGGTCGGAATACACCTTTAAGCAATTGCCTCTGGCTGCTGCATTTCCCTTGTTGACCAAGTTTCAGAACGACATGAAGAGTTCTGAAGCGGCAATCCTGAACTATTTGTCCAGCTTGATTGGTAAGTCAGAAGTAAAAGTGGATCAGTTTATCCCCATTTCTTCGCCAATCAAGAGTTACATCATTGCTGGGGAGCAATTTGAGTCTACCATCTCGGTAGGTGCAACTTCCAAATCATTCAATGATAACGTAAGCATCCGTGTAAACGGCTCTGCACTTAGAGTTGAAAATGGTTCTGCAAAATACACCGCTGGATCTAGCGAGCCCGGTGTAAAAAATTACAAAGTAGACATCGCCGTGAAAAACCCTACCACTGGTGAAGTTTTCTCCAACAGCGAAACTTTCGAATACGAAGTAGGCCGCCGTTCGGTTACGGTATCTGCCGATAAGATGAACGTGTTCTACATGGGCGTTGAAAACCCGGTATCGGTTGCTGCTGCGGGTGTGTCTTCCAACGACCTCCGCGTGAACGTAACGGGCAACGTTACCAAAACGGGTGGCGGTGGCTCCAAGTTTACAGTAAGAGGTACCTCTCCGGGTAAAGCAACGGTTACGGTTTCAGGTGGTGGTTTGAAAGCAACTTCATTTGAATTCCGGGTGAAGCCAATTCCTGATCCAGTGGCCAAAATCAACAACTCAACCGGTGGTGAAATTGGCAATGGAGTATTGAAAGCACAAGGCGGGGTAATTCCAGTTTTGGACGGCTTTGATTTCGATGCGCGCTGCGACATCTTAGGGTTCAACGTAATTTATTTGCCTCGTCGCCAGGATCCTGTTCAAGTGACCAACCCAGGTGGGGTATTTAGTGGCCCTGCTCGCAACGTCATCAATCAGGCAAAACCCGGTGATCAATACTTCTTTGATAACATTCGTGCGAAGTGTCCTGGTGATGCTGCTGGTCGCAAGATCAACAACATTTCCTTTAAAGTGCAATAAGTATGACGCAAAAAATTACTTCCCGATTTTTTGTGAGGGTTTTGAATAGGAAGCTCACTTGAAATGAATCGTTCGACTTCCTATTCAAAACCTAAAATCGGGAAGTTAATTTTTCTGCGTTACTAATCTAATTTTTTGATTGCATACTCATACTAGCGTACCCAATAAACTCGTTTATTGGGTACACTTTTTTGTCAAAGAAAAAAAGCAAACTATGAAAATGGCCGCCAAATTATTCGGTCTTCTTTTTATCCTGTGTATCGCCGCTGTTGCTCCTCTTTCAGCGCAGACGATCGACATGTTACAAACGGAGTCTGGTCCAGCTGATGGTTTACCCAACCCAATCGATGATGTGGTTGAAAGCAGCATTACGGCCAAAAAACGGGTGCTTCCATACGATCAACCCCGCGAGGCAGACATTTTTTGGAAAAAGCGCATTTGGCGGATCATTGACGTGCGGGAAAAAATGAACCTTCCGTTCGCTTACCCAAAACGTCCGTTCGTTACAATTTTGCTGGAAGCCATCAACAACAAGGAGAAGCCTTTGCGCATCTTCCAGGATGAAGAATTCAAAACTCGATTGGATACATCAGCCGTTAACGGCTTGTTGTACAAGATCGATACAGTATTGATCACTGATCCAGTTACCTACGAACAAAAACAGCAGATCATCAAAAGTGAAGTAAACATCACTGAAGATGTGCAGCGGATTCGTGTAAAAGAAATCTGGTTCTTCGACAAAGAATCATCTACCATGCAGGTACGTATCCTGGGCATCGCTCCTGTACTTCCTGTAAAAACTTCTACTGGAGATAAAGTAGGGGAAAACGTACTTTTCTGGATTTACTATCCCGATGCACGCGAAACATTGGCCCGTGAAAAGATTTTCAACGAGGCAAACGATGGTGCGCCTATGACCTGGGAAGATGTATTCGAAATGCGTTATTTCTCCAGCTACATCTACAAAGCTTCTAACGTAAAAGATTTGCGCTTGCAAGATCAGTACACTGGTCGCGATTTGCTCCTGGAAGCAGAAAAAATCAAGCAGGAAATCTTTAACATGGAACACGACCTTTGGACTTACTAGTCTTGATAAAGTCTACATAGAAAAAGGGGACAGCCTGCGAATACGTGGACTGTCCCTTTTTCTTTTTAACTTTTCATGTACTCCCAGGCGCTGCGGTACTCGCCATGTTTTTCGCAATAATCCAAAAATTCACCGTAGAATTTGTTGTTGCCTATCGTAGCACTGTCTCCTACGATGATCAATTGCTTGCGCGCTCGGGTCATGGCCACATTCATGCGGCGGTAATCGGTCAAAAAGCCAATTTCGCCTTTTGTATTCGATCGAACCAGCGAAATAAATACCAGGTCTTTTTCTTGTCCCTGAAATCCATCGATGGTATTGATGGACAAATCCAGCTTACTCACATTCGGATCTTCTTTGAGCTCTTTCTCAATGTGTAGCGCCTGCTCGCGGTATGGAGAAATAATGGCTATGGAAGGAGGCTCTTTTTCCAAAAAAGCTTCTGCAATCAGGTACAAATGCTCGCGCAGTACCTGGAATTCCTCGGGGTTGTACTTGCTTTGATAAGCGTGGTGTACTTTCTCATCAAAACCACAGCCGGCAGTATCGATAAAAATAACCGGCGCGTTCATTTCAATATCCAGGCGATGCTCTTTTACACCTGGCGCAGCCATTAGTTCATTGTTGTAAAATTGCCGATTGCTGAAGCCCATAATGACTTCATTCATGCGGTATTGGATGTTGAGCAGGTTGACTTGTTGAATGCGCTTCAGGCATTTCTCGATCATGGTGATGTTGAATCCTTTTTTCGCGGCTTCATTGGATTTAACCGTAGGTGGCAATTGAAACGGATCGCCAGTCAACACGATTTTTGAGGCTTTGGTGATGGGAATCCAGGTAGCGGGTTCCAATGCCTGAGCGGCTTCATCCACAATGGCCGTGCGAAATTTGCGCTGATCCAGCACAGGATGCGCTGCACCCACTAAAGTACACGCAATGACTTGGGCATCATCCAGGATCATATCAATCAGGCGCTGTTCCAACGAATTGGCCCACGAAGAAAGTTCTGCTGCTTCCTGTTCCATACGTTTGCGCTCCTCATAGGCTTCATAGCCACGTTTGCTGCGCAATCGGTTGGCTTGCCGGCGACATTCTGCTGCCTGAACTTTGACCTTTTTGATGTTTTTACTTTCCGGATGCTGAGAGATTTGAAATTCCAACGTATGGCGTAAAATACTTTCATCCACCCGGGAAATATTGCCGATGCGAACCACCCTCAGGTCTTGCGCTGCCAATTTTTCGCTCAACAAATCTACCGCAGTATTGCTGGGAGCGGTGACCAATACCGTTTTTTCCCGCTCTGCCAACAATTTAATGGCTTGCACCAGAGTAGTCGTTTTGCCAGTACCTGGAGGACCGTGAATGACCACTACATCTTGAGCGGCCAGAATCTGATTGACCGCTTGATTCTGCGAGGGGTTGAGTTCTATCAGCTTAATGGGATGCTCAATGGGTAAAAATTGAGGCTGCTTTAAGCCCAGAAAAACAGCACGCAATTCTTGCAAGCGGCCTTTGGGGGCAGAAATGACGCGCTGCATGGCTTTTTCCATCTCCAGATAAGTGCGTTCGTCAAAAAGAATGTCTACTGCAAGTTGGCCAAAGCTCATCCAATCAGGCAAATCCCGGGTATTCAGGATGATGCGCATTTTGTCTTTGTCGACGTAATAAATGACGCCGTTTCGCTCGGGGTTGTGTACCCCTGCTTGCTGGGTATAAAAACGCACGGTTTTTCCAGATCGAAATTGGTGCTCCTGGCCTTTGCCCTGGGTTCGTTCCACGACTACAAACGCCCTTTCCCCAATGGTATAGCCTTGCTGCACTACATTCAGCGGGTACCAGGCCAGACCCTTCGTACGCCGCTGCTCAGGACTAAGGCTGTCCATCAGCTTGCGGTGTTGTTCGAAGTCCTCTTTTTTCTCGATTTTTAACAGCTCCAATAGGTCGGTTAACTCTTGCAACTCATTCTCCATAAGGATAAAGGTAAGGAAGGACAGGGAAAAGGAAATAGATCGAGACTAAACTTTTATTGACCTTCGGTTGTAAATTTGTGGTATGAGTACGAAACCAACTAAAGTCAAGCTTACCGAGCAGTTTTCTGCTTTGAAAAATTTACCCTCGTTCTTTGCGCTGATTTGGCAAACCGAACCGCGCCTCGCCACGATTAACATGCTTTTGCGCCTTTTTAAAGCGGGAGTTCCCTTGCTTACCCTTTATTTAGGCAAGCTGATTGTCGACGAGATCATTCGATTGATGAGTGCTTCCGAAAAAGACCTGCATCAACTTTGGCTTTTATTGGGAGCTGAATTTTCAGCCGTTATCATTTCCGACTTGCTGAATCGGGGCATCGGGTTGACCGAAAACTTATTGGGCGATTTGGTCTCCAATCGCACTTCGGTCGACATCATGCAACACGCCTCTAAACTGGATTTGTTTCAGTTTGAAAATCCGGAATTTTACGATAAACTGGAACGCGCCCGCCGACAAACTACCAACCGCACGGTGTTGATGTCGCAAGTATTGACCCAATTTCAGGACATCATCACCATTGTTTTTTTAGGAGCAGGGCTGGTTGCGTTCAATCCTTGGTTGATCCTGATTCTGTTTGTAGCGGTGATTCCTTCTTTTCTGGGAGAATCTTACTTCAATCAACAGAGTTATTCCTTGTCGCTGAGTTGGACACCCGAGCGGCGCGAATTGGATTACTTGCGCTACGTTGGTGCCAGCGATGAAACCGCCAAAGAGGTCAAGATCTTTAACCTGTCTGGCTTTTTGATTGAACGTTTTAAAAAACTATCAGATCAATATTTTCTGGCCAATCGAAAAATCATCATTCGACGCGCCATTTGGGGGCTTCTGTTGGCTGCCTTGGGAACCATCGCTTACTACGGAGCATATGTTCTGATTGCCTTACAAACAGTGGGTGGTTTGATCACTGTAGGGTCGCTTACGTTTCTGACTGGATCGTTTCAACGCTTGCATGGTTTGTTAGAAGGCGTGATGTCGCGGTTTTCCAAAATTGCAGAAAGTGCCTTGTACCTCAAGGATTTATTTGACTTTTTCAACATCAAACCGGAAATTTTTTCAACGCCAGGTAGTGGTGCCTTTCCTGATAAGTTGCAAACTGGTTTTGTATTTGAAAATGTCAGTTTTCGTTATCCTGATCAGGAACGGTGGGCGATTCGCAATCTTTCTTTCACGCTTCATGCTGGCGAAAAGCTGGCCTTAGTAGGCGAGAATGGCGCTGGCAAAACGACGTTGGTCAAATTACTCGCCCGTCTTTACGAACCCTCCGAAGGCCGCATTTTGATCGATGGCGTAGACATCAAAGATTACAACTTGCAATCCCTGCGGCAAAACATCGGGATCATCTTCCAGGATTACATCCGTTTTCAATTGACGGCTGCTGAAAACATTGCGGTGGGCAACATTTCCCAAAAAGACAAATTTGAAGATGTGCTGTCTTCGGCTGAAAAGAGCCTGGCCAACACTGTCATTGATCAATTGCCAGATCAATACGAGCAAATGCTGGGTCGACGTTTCAAAAATGGCATAGACTTGTCTGGTGGCCAATGGCAAAAAATCGCCTTGGGGCGTGCCTACATGCGCGATGCCCAGTTGTTGATTTTAGATGAACCAACTTCAGCGCTGGATGCCCGTGCAGAGCATGAGGTTTTTCAACGCTTTGCAGAGCTGATCAGCGGAAAATCAGCAGTGTTGATTTCCCACCGTTTTTCAACGGTACGCATGGCTGATCGCATTCTGGTGTTGGAAAATGGGCAATTGATAGAAATCGGCAGCCACGAAGAATTGCTGGCCAAGGATGGCAAATACGCAGAGTTATTTACGTTGCAAGCCAAAGGATACCAGTAGGGCCACCCCTGCGTGGGTGGCCCGGTAAATTATTTCGATTTCAAAGTCGGATCGGGTTCAAAATCCAACACAATGGAATTCATACAAAAACGCTTTCCGGTAGGTTCAGGTCCATCGTCAAAAATATGTCCGAGGTGTCCATCGCAACGACCACAAAGCACTTCGGTTCTCACCATGCCATAAGTGTTGTCACTTTCATACTTTACCGCATTTGGGCGCAGCGCTTCAAAGAAGCTGGGCCAGCCGCAAGAACTGGCAAATTTTGAATCAGAGCGAAACAATGCATTGCCACATGCCGCACAATAGTAGGTGCCAATCCCCTCAAAATCCCAGTATTTGCCGGTGAAGGCACGTTCAGTTGATTTTGTACGCGCAATCAGGTACACGCTTTCGGGCAGTACTTTCTTCCATTCTGCATTGGAAACATGCAATTTGGTGGTATCTGTTCGGGAATAATAAGGGTTTTGTCCTTTTGTCCCAACCAATTTTGCCTCCGCTTTGGGTGCAGCAGGTTGGGTTTGGCAACTGGCCACACCAATGCAGGCCAAAAACATCAAAAAGCTCAATCGTATCATTTTAGTTGTTTTCTAGAGTATACGTTTGAACCGGGGCAATTGGTTTGTGACACAGGCGTTAGTTGCCCTTTATTTGGGCAATACGTTCTGATGGCGACAGATCAGCTCGGACTGTGCTAGTTGATCAACACCTCATCCACAAACAACCAACCAGGTTCTCCTTTGCCTCGGTGCCATTTTGGAAGCTTAGGAATGGGTTTTGACACTACCTTCACATAAGCATATTTTCCAGGTTTGACTTTGCAATCGAAGTAACGAATGCCGTATTGGGGTCCATCAGGAATTGGATAGGTTTGACTGCCAATCTTCTCCCATTTTCCAGGCGTATTGGTTCCCCAAACCTCCAGATTGCTTGGTGGCACCAGATATGAGTTGTCTTCAAGCAGGGTGCCGATGCTCACTTTTTGGATTTCGGGCGGATTTTTAAAATAGCACTCCACATCGAGATGTTCGTTGCGTTCAAATCCTAGCCAGCCATCGTTGGTACTGTAGTTTGGCGCCCCTTTGGTTAAATTGAAAAGAATGGAATCTCCACCACCCCGAAAGCGAGAATTGGCAGGGATTTTCAATTCAAATCGATCGGGTATGAAATTGTTCTTTTTGAATTCAAGCGAGTCCATTACACTTGCATACCAACCACTTAGCTCTGCGCGGTATTTAATTTTCTGATCCTGTTTGACTACAATGGGCTTGGTGTACACCATACCTATTCCCGCTTTTTCATCTGGGTTTTTACCATCGGTGGTATACAGGATTTTGACCCCTCGCATGGGGTGGCTCAGGATGAGTTGGGTGCTGTTTTGAAAATAAGCAACTGGTTTTTCCGCAAGCGGTTTATTGAGTTGTAGTGTAGTAGTGTCAGGCGATGTGCCCAAATCAAGATGCATTTTGCCCGCTTTTTTGCGCAACTGTTGCAAATCTTTATCGCTGAAATCATTGCCCCAGAGGTAAAGTGCCTGCAATCCAGGAAACTTTAAGAGCGGCTCAACGTCTTTGCTTTTCAATTGATTGCCATGAAGTTTTAGGATGCGCAAATGCTTCAAATTGAGCAATTCCGGCAGGTTTTCACCCGTAATTTTTGTTTTGCCCAAGCCCAGCTCCCGCAAATTTTCCAAACCTGCAATTGATTTGATTTCCTTGTCTGTAACAGGAGTACCCGAGGCTTCCAATCGATAAATGTTCTTTCCGATTTTTGCCAATTTTTTAAATACGTCCGCTTGGTAATTCTGGTGGTTCAAAATTACCACTTCTAAGTACGGACTACCTTGAGACAAAGGTCGAATGTTACAAAAATCACTTTTCAACCGCTCGATGGATGTTTTAGAAGCAGCCGAGATATCAGGCAATACTTCTGCGGGCATTGAACTGGTTTTTGCCCAAGTGGCCAAAGTATCATTGGGCAGGTATGCGCTAATTTTTGCACCAAAATCCGCACCTTTCTTGATCCAGAAATGAATCACTTTGAGTTCTTCGGGAGTCAACTGCGGTTTGCCTTGGGGCGGCATGTGCAGGTCATCCGTTTCGGGCAGCAATGCCATCTGTACCATTTGACTGGAATCTGGATTGAATGCTACAAAAATGGCCCCGTTTTTTCCTCCTTTTTTGAAACCTTCTAAGGTAGTCATCAAAAGATCTCCCTTGGTTTTATTGGGATTGTGGCATGCAAAGCATTTCTTCTCCAAAATTGGGCGCACTGCATCTTGAAAAACTTTGGCTTTTTTTAAGTCAACCACCACGGGCGTAGCTGATGCCGATGGCCGGATTGGTTCCAGCAAAAAATTGCTGCCATGCGTCAACACGCCGCCTTGGTGGCCACAAATAAAAGTGAGCAAAAGAGTAGTTGCACCAAATACCCATTGTGGCAAGTGCAATTGGCCACGGCCAAAGCGCCAGGCCAAGTATCCTGCACAAAGGGTAATCGCCAGGGCAGAATACTTGTGCCAATTGAGTGTGGCTGCATCGTACCCACCTTCCCGAGACAAAAACAGTCCACATAGGGCGGTCAATGCCGTAATGGAGGCGGTAATTGACCAGAATTCCGTCTTTCTTGCCCAACTGACCCACTCTGTTTTGTCGGGCATCAGCAATGCCAAACCTCCCACAGTAGCCAGCGTAACCGGAAAGTGCAACACAAGCGGATGCATCCGTCCCAAAACAGCCAAAAGGGCTGGCAGGTGCATATAACGTTCAAAAACCATCAAAAAAACCAATAGAATGCTGAGGAAAAAACGGAGGTTTTCCAGTATTGAGCGATAGCGATTGTTCATCAGAAATTACATTAAAATGCCTGGCACCAGTTTACCACTAATATCGGTGAGCCGGTAGCGACGACCCTGGTGTTTGAAAATCAGTTTCTCGTGATCGATGCCCATCAAATGCATGATGGTGGCCTGGAAATCGTGAACAGGTACAGAATCGCGCACCACATTGTAGCTGAAATCATCTGTTTCGCCATAAGTGATGCCTGGTTTGATGCCACCTCCGGCCATCCAGATACTGAAACAGCGCGGGTGGTGATCGCGACCATAATTGTCGGCTTTGAAATCGCCCTGACAGAACACTGTCCGGCCAAATTCTCCGCCCCAGATCACCAAGGTATCTTCCAGCATACCCCGTTGCTTGAGATCGGTAATCAGGGCCGCAGAAGCCTGATCCACGTCTTTGGCCTGGCCACCCATTTCGTTGGGAAGGTTGCCATGCTGATCCCAACCTTGGTGGTACAACTGTACAAACCGCACCCCACGTTCGGCCAAACGCCGCGCCAATAGGCAGTTGGATGCATAAGTGCCGGGAACCAAACAATCAGGGCCATATAGTTTTACGGTATTGTCGGTTTCGTCTTTCAAATCCATCAATTCGGGTACCGATGTTTGCATCCGGTAAGCCATTTCATATTGCTGGATGCGGGCCATTGTTTCTGGGTCACCTATCTTTTCGTAGCTGTTTTGGTTCAACTCCGCGATTTGATCCAGCATTTGCCGCCGTTCGGATTGGCTCATGCCTTCGGGGTCTTTGAGGTAAAGCACGGGATTTTTGCCGCCGCGCAACATCACCCCCTGGTGCACCGAATCTAAAAAACCACTGCCCCATAGGTGGGCATACAAGCCCTGACTGTTGCCTTTGCCGCGACTGGTCAAGACCATGAAAGCGGGCAGGTTTTCATTCTCACTGCCCAGGCCATAGCTCATCCAGGCACCCATACTAGGGCGACCAGATTGTTGATTCCCCGTTTGGAAGAAAGTAATGGCGGGGTCGTGGTTGATGGCCTCCGTATTCATGGTACGAATGACGCAGATGTCATCAGCAATTTTTCCAATGTGGGGAAAGAAGTCGCTTACCCAGGTGCCATTTTGGCCGTATTGCTTGAAGTTGATGTAGGATGGCGCAATGGGGAATGAGGTTTGCCCGCTGGTCATGCCGGTCAAACGCTGGCCTTGCCTGATGGAACCAGGCAATTCTTTCCCAAACATTTCACGAAGCTTGGGTTTGTAGTCAAAGGTCTCAAGCTGAGAAGGTGCTCCAGATTGAAAAAGATAAATGATCCGCTTGGCTTTGGGCGCAAATTGCGACAATCCCGGGATGAGGGTTGCTGCATCTTCTTCTCCTCCCTTGAACAATTCCGGGATCAACAATGAGCCCAGTGCGAGGGAACCAATGCCCACACTCATTTTGGAAAAGAAAGCCCGACGGTTGATGTTGAGTTTTGACTCGAGTATTTCCTTTTGCATGATCTTTTATGGTTGCAGCGATTGTATTCGCCGTTACAATAAGTCTATTACTTGGTGATGGTTTCGTCCATGTTGTAAATGATTTGCACCACTTCACTTAGCGCGGCACAGTCGAAGGGGTTTACCCCTTTGGCTTGCGCTACTTCCCCCACCTGGAGCATTTTTTCTGCGCGATTGGGATCCTCCTGGAGGGTCTTGCGGCGCTTTTGGAAATAGGCAAACAATTGCTTGAGCTCTTTGCTTTCGGGCTCACGGGTCAGAATGCGTTCAAATGCACTTAGCACAGCAAGCTCTCCACCTCCCGTCTTTTTGAGCAAACGCGCTGCTAACCAACGCGCTGCCTCCAGCATTTGCGGGTCGTTCAGCATATTGAGTGCTTGCAGGGGCGTATTGGTTCGTGTGCGTTTGGGTACACAATAGTCGCGCATTGGCGCATCAAACGTGAGCATGAACGGTGGGGGAGCGGTGCGTTTCCAAAAGGTATATAAACTCCGGCGGTAAAGTTTTTCCTTCTTGTCTTGTTTGTAAGACATCAACGGCCCCCGTCCTGGATTGGTGTCTTCCCACAAGCCTTCTGGCTGATAGGGTTTGACACTTGGGCCACCTACTTCTTGGTTGAGTAGCCCGGAGGTAGCCAACCAGTTGTCGCGAATCATCTCGGCGCTCATGCGGATGCGCGGCCCACGGGAGAGGTACCGGTTTTCAGGATCAATTTCCTGCTTGTGTTTGCTGATGGCGTCCGCTTGCTGGTAAGTTGAGGAGAGCACAATTTCACGAATTAGGCGCTTGACGTCCCAATGGTGTTCCTGAAAATCAACCGCCAACCAATCCAACAATTCCGGATGGGTAGGCAATTCGCCCTGATTGCCAAAGTCTTCTGAAGATTTGACGATACCCGTTCCAAAAAGTTCCATCCACATCCGGTTGACAAAAACGCGGGCGGTGAGCGGATGCTTGGGACTGAAGAGCCACTCGGCCAATCCCGCGCGGTTGTTGGAAAATTTTTTATCGAAAGCCAGCACGGAGCGCGGGGTTCCGCGTTGTACCTCTACCGATGGAGCGTCGTATTGCCCGCGCTTGAGTATAAAGGTGGGGCGAGCTTGTGGCATGTCTTGCATGATCATGACCACTGCCGTATCGGTTGGTTTTTTATTGATGAAAGGCAAAGTGTCTCGTACCGTTGCGTTAGAAATGCGCATATTTGGCGGGTCGGCCAGTGATACGAGCGAAATGTCTCCAAAAAGCCCCTTTTCAGGAACGCTGTTGAAAAACGAGAAGAGTTGATAGTACTCTTTTTGGGTAATGGGATCGTACTTGTGGTCGTGGCACTTGGAACATTCCATGGTCAGGCCCATAAAGGCTTTACTGAACGTATTGGTGCGGTCGGTTACATATTCGATGCGGTATTCTTCATCGATTACGCCACCTTCCTGGGTGATTTTGTGGTTGCGGTTGAAACCCGTGGCCAAGAGCATTTCTTTGTTGGGGTTAGGCAACATATCCCCCGCGATTTGCCAACTTACAAAACGATCAAAAGGCATATTGGTGTTGAAGGCATGAATCACCCAGTCGCGCCATGGCCACATGGTACGAGGCCCATCATCCTGATAACCGTGCGAATCGGCATAACGCGACACATCCAGCCAGTGTGCAGCCATCCTTTCGCCAAAAGCAGGCTGCTTCATCAGGTAATCAACCAGTCTGCGGTAGTTGGCTGGTGAATCGTCTTTTTTGAATTTTTGCATCACGACCTCGGTAGGGGGTAAGCCGGTCAAATCCAGACAAACCCGACGGATGAGGCGAGGCCATTCTTCCCGATCATTGGGTTCGAGATTGAGGTCTTTCATTTTGGTCAAAACCCAACGATCGATCGGGCTATCGTTCCAATCTTTGCGTTTGACTTTGGGCAGCGGTGATTTTTGGGGCACTATGAAAGCCCAGTGCTTTTGGTATTTGGCACCCTGGGCAATCCAACGGCGAATAATGGTTTTCTCCGCTTCGTTCAAACTCAGGTTGCTGCTGGGCGGAGGCATCAATTGATCGGGGTCTTCATGGATCAAACGCCGCCACATTTCACTGCTTTCAGGTTTGCCAGACACTACGACAAATTGATCTTTGTGCTTCTCCAAAGCCTTGAACAGTCCTTCTTTGGTATCCAGGCGCAAACCTGCCTCCCGCTTTTGTGCATCAGGACCATGGCACTTGAAGCAGCGATCAGAAAGGATGGGTTTGACATGAAAATTAAAGTCAACAACATCAGGAATGGTATTGCCCAGTGCATCTGGACCTTTGGCACATTCAGAGAGCAACAGCAAGCTGCCAATTGCCCCAATGCTGGCCAACCATAGCCAGCGTATTTTCAGGTATTTGCCTCTCATGTTCGTTTTATGGTTTTAACAACATCCACATTGGCGAAAATATAAAATAATTTCCGTTCAAAGCTCCAAATAATAAAGTGCAAAAAGATTGATTTCCCCAACTATTTATCAAAAGGTATCGTTTTGGTTAAAATCATGGAGTAAAAGCAGAAATTTTCCTTGACTTAGGGCAGATAACAAATGATTTTTGCTAATCTAGCGTCTCCGAAAGGAAGATTATAAACAAACGTCTTGTACAAAAAAATTAAAACAATGAACAGATTCTTTTCAACACTAGTATGCTTTTTGGGGCTGTGCGCAGTTGCCATTGCCCAAGACATCATCAAGCCAGAGGCTACCGAAATATGGGAGCCCGAGCCAAGGGTGATCACCCCGGTTTTGATGGGGAAAGCCCCTTCTGATGCTATCGTATTGTTTGATGGAAAAAACGCCGATGAATGGGTAGCCGCAAAAGACGGCAAAGCCGTGGGCTGGAAGGTTGAAGGCAATGCCATCACTGCAGTGAAAGGTGCTGGCAATATCCGTACCAAGCGCGAGTTTGGAGATGTTCAGTTGCACATCGAGTTTCGTACGCCCGCCGTTGTTGATGGTTCAGGCCAAGGCCGGGGCAACAGCGGTATTTTTTTACAGTCCATTTATGAACTTCAGGTTTTGGACAGTTACAACAACCGCACTTACTCCAATGGTCAGGCAGGATCCATTTACAAACAAACCATGCCATTGGTGAATGCTTGTTTGCCTCCGGGAGAATGGCAGGTGTACGACATCATTTACACTGCTCCTCACTTCAATAAAGATGGCATCAAAATCATTCCTGCGTACATCACTGTACTGCAAAATGGCGTATTGATCCAAAGCCATACAGAAATCAGAGGAACGACTCCGTATATTGGTTTGCCCAAGAACCCTGCCCACGGCAAAGCACCAATCGAATTACAAGACCACAGCAACCCAACCAGTTACCGGAATATTTGGGTACGCGAACTGTAGGGGCAACCCTTGTGGTTGCCCACAAGTTATAGGCCAAAAAAAAACAGTATGGGCAGCCAGGAAAGGCTGCCCATACTGCGTTTACAAAACATTGAAATTGTAATTACATCCAAAAAATTAAAATTTTCCATTCTTTTCAAAAAAAATCCCTTCTCCGCGGAACGCTTTTCCCACCTCCCCACACCTATCCTTGAACGTTCAAATGCAATACCATGAAAACTTGGTTAATCAGCATCCTATTCCTGGCTCAATGCCATACTGACCCTGACATGATCCCTGAACAACACACTATCCGCGCCAAAGCTGGCGAAAAGTTTGAGATTAAGTTACCCGGCAACATTGCGACCGGCTATAGTTGGGCGCTGGCCAGTCCAGCCGACACCCAATACGTACAATTGGACAAACAGACATACGAAGAATCTGATGACAAAATAGATGGTAAACCTGGCATGGATGTATTTGTGTTCAAAGCACTGAAACAAGGCAAGACCACGCTAGAGTTCGTTTACCGTAGGCCATTTGACAAGCAGATTCTGAAAGTTGCCAAACGTGAAAACTACACCGTAATGATCGATTAAGCTTGTCAAGGAAGTGTTGATTTTTTCATTACAATCAACACTTCCTAAATCCTGAAGATCCCAAAATTCTATAACAACCTTTAAGCTCATCAACATGAATACGCAAATTTTCTCTGGCTTCAGCGCACTGAAGTCCCTGGCATTTTTTGCCCTGTTTTTAAGCGCTTGTGGCATGCAAGCTCAAGTTCAAGTGCCTCAATTTTACATCAATCGTGAAATTCAAGCACCTCAAAACATCAAAATTGAACTGGAACAACAGCGCCAATTCATCTTCACTCAAAAACTTCCCTTTGCGGTAGGCTTTACGGGGGTATCTGGTCGCTCGATTGCCATGATTACTGGTGAAAAAGAATTGTCTCCACTGCAACTTCAAAATGTAAACAACTACTTACGCCTCAAGACTTTCACCATCGATCCGGGCATATTGTCTTGTAATGCAGGTTTCGCATCGTATGATGCCCGCTCTAAAGGGTTGGTTACCCCAATCCGCGATCAAGGAGGATGTGGCAGCTGCTGGGCCTTCGGTACAACTGCGGCTTACGAATCCAACTATTTGAAAGTCAATGGCGGTACTGCCAATGCGCTGAACCTTTCTGAACAACAAATTCTATCCTGCTCTGGTGGCGGTGACTGCGGTGGCGGTATGTCCAACATAGTGTATCAATGGTGGGTAGATGGCAACAACAGTGTGGTTTCTGAAGCTACCTATCCTTATAGCTCCGCTGCTACGGCTTGTCAGCCTAAGCCGGCAACCAATTACAAAGCAGAAGCATGGGGGCTGGCTGATCCAGCGGCAACTTATGTAGGCATTGCTTCTGTTGCCAAAATCAAAGAAGCCATTTGCAAATATGGATCAGTAGCTTCCAGTGTAATGGTAGACGGTTTGTTTCAAAACTATGTATCTGGTGTGTTTTTTGGTTTCGCCAGCAACTACGGTAGCCCTACTTCCAACCACGTTGTACAGATCGTAGGTTGGGATGACGCCAAAGGCGCCTGGTTGATCAAAAACTCATGGGGTACTGATTGGGGAATCGACGGCTTCATGTGGATCAAATACAACGCCAACAATATCGGTCGCCGCGCCATTTGGGTAAAAGCGAAGGCAAACTTGGTAATCAATCCAAATATTGCAATCGATCCAGGCATCAGTGTTAATCCTGGAGTAATTGTTGCAATGCAAGACAAATGGTTGAATGCAGACGCCAATACCAGCAGCTTAACCAAAATCAACTTTGTAGATGCTGGTGCAAACATGGCCACTTGGGGCAAGTGCACACCACAAGATTGCGATTGGGGCAAAGCAAAAGTTGATCCTTTGGTTGGCAATCCAAACTTTACCCACTGTGCCATTTACAATCAAGGGTTTGTGTTGCGCACGGTATACTTCAAAAAACAAGGCAATACTATGAATGTCTTTCTGGTCAGTAAGTTCAATGATTCACGAGGTACCCAAACTTCGGCGATGACTTTTAACAAGCAGTAGTTTTAGGTTTGTCGGTCGCTGAACGTAGCCGGTCGCTGAGCGTAGTCGAAGCGCTTCGGCTCCGCTCAGCGACCGACCACGCTCAGCGACCGAC
>NZ_JBBAKG010000012.1:84326-92173 GCF_040403615.1 Haliscomenobacter sp.
CGCTCAGCGACCGACCACGCTCAGCGACCGACAATCCAAAACTAGTTTTTCTCTGGTTGTTTAAAAAAGAAGGCAAATCCCAACAAAATAACTACCGCCAGTCCTGCTGGAACCATCCAGACTGAAGTCCAGTTGTGGGTTTCTCCCGTTTTATACATTTCTACTACAAACCCACTGATGTAAGAACCGATGAACATCCCAACGCCGTAAGTAGCCAAAGTGATCAAGCCTTGAGCAGAACTTTTGAAACGCTCCCCAGCTTGTTGGTCTGTATAAATTTGGCCCGTTACAAAGAAGAAATCGTAACAAACCCCGTGAAGAATAATCCCCATAATCAGCATCCAATAATTGGCGCCAGCATCGCCGTAGGCAAAACAAATGTAGCGCAATGCCCAGGCCAACATGCCTACCAACAAAATCTTTTTGATGCCATAGCGGAGCAAAGCAATGGGCAAAACCAGCATAAACCCAATTTCACTGATCTGTCCCCAACTCATTTTACCAGCGGCGCCAACCATCCCCACTTCATTCAAAAAAGGATTGGCAAAGCTGTAATAAAAAGCCAACGGGATACACACCAAAATAGAGCCAATGAAAAAGATCAGGTAAGAAGGATTTTTAAACAAACTCAGGGCTTCAAGTCCTAAAATATCTCGTACGGTTACTTTTTCATCCTTGCTTTTTGGCGGTGGCGTATTGGGCAGGAAGAAGCTGTAAATACCCAAAATGGCGGATGCGATGGCGCCCATTAAGAAAGTTTGATCCAAAGACTGGGTTTTTTCCAAAGCCATGAACGCGATAGCGTTGCCAATGATGATCCAGCCAATGGTACCCAAAACCCGAATGGGTGGAAACTCAGTTGCTGTATTGCTCATTTGCTTGAAAGCTACGGCATTGACCAAGGCCAGTGTCGGCATATAAAGCATCATGTAAATCAGGATCAAAGGGTAAAATCCGGCAAAGGTGGTTTGTTGTCCCAAGAGGTACAAAACCACCGCGCCCAACAGGTGCAAAACACCTAAAATGCGCTGGGCCGGAAAGAAGCGATCGGCGATCAAACCAATAAAAAAGGGGGCTATGATGGCACCGATGCTTACGGTTTGGTAGGCCAAACCAATCTGAACCCCAGTAGCTTCCAGGTTTGCTCCAAGGTAAGTTCCCATGGTCACATACCAGGAGCCCCAAATCATGAACTCGAGGAACATCATCAACATTAATTGCAAACGTGTGCTTGTACTCATGCTATTGGAAGGGTTTTTGATGTTGAATAAAATTATACTTGGGTAAAAGTAAATAAGCCAGAATAAATTTCGGGGAAATTTCAACTTATTTTTCAAGCCCAGAAATAAAATCCCATAATGAAGTAAATATTCCTAAATTTCGGTCATCATCCACAACCAAATTTTACAGTCTATGAAGCTCACACCTTTTGCCAAAATTTTAATTCTGGCGCTGGTTGCAGTAGGTATCTTTTTTGCTGTGCGCAAATTTTTGCCACAAAGCAATACCAACGTAAGCACCAACACCGAAGTCACAACGCCAACCCAACCCGCAGAAGAAGAAAAAGAAACACCAAAAGAAAAAAAGGCCAAAAATACCCCTAACAATCGGCCTTCATTCAGCTACTTGCCCGCAGCCCCAGTCAACGGGAAGTTGAAAGGGGTAGTTGAATTGGGTGCTTCTGGTTTCAACTCTTTCATCGTAACCATCGACGCCAAGAAAACCTGGAAATTGGAGAAAGCCGAATTCGGTTCCAGCCTGGTTTACGAAAACATGGCTACTGACGACGATGTACGCGCAGGATTGAAAAATTACATTTCCAATATGCTCAATTATGGAGTAGCTGGAAAGGACATCCACTTTGTAGTCAGCTCTGGCGCCATCAAGACTCCTGAAACCCAGAAAATTGCCAAGGGGCTCAAAACCCTGGGCTATTTCGTAAATCCAGTAACAGCTGAACAAGAAGGCGCATATGCCCTCAAGTGTGTCCTGCCTGCGCTATATGAAGGCGAGGCTTTTGTACTCGATATTGGATCTGGAAATACCAAAATATCCTGGAAAGAGGGTGGCGAAATCAAAAGTGCAGAAACTTATGGCTCAAAGTACTTCCAAAACAACGTGAGCGATCAAGCCGTATATGATGAAGCATCGTCTATTGCTGCTCAAATTCCAGCCTCCAAGCGGAAGGTTTGTTTCATCATTGGTGGAGTACCCTTCGAATTTGCCAAGCAGGTAAGGAATGGCAAAGAACGTTATACCGTACTCAGCAATCCAGCTGATTATAAGGCTGATGGCGGCAAACAAAAAGCAGGTTTGAACATTTACAAAGCTTTTGCGGATGGAACAAACAGCAAAACTTTTGTATTCGATTGGGATGCCAACTTTACCATTGGCTTCTTGTTAGACTTGAAGTAAGTTGAAAAGTTGAAGGGTTGAAAAGTTGAAGGTTTGAAAAGTTGTTTACGCTTTTCAAACCTTCAACTTTTCAACTTCATCGCTCCATTTCGGAATCAGCACTCGAATTTTCGCCATAGAAATGGGCTTTACGACATAGTCATTCATGCCCGCAGCAAAGCACGCTTCCTGATCTTCAGGCGCCGCCGCTGCCGTCATTGCTACAATATAGGGCTGTTTGATCGAAGGAATTTGTCGTAGCGCCAAAGTTGCTTCGATACCATCCATCACGGGCATTTGCACATCCATAAATATGAGGTCGTAAGGTTTCGATGAGATTATTTTCACCGCTTCCTGCCCATTTTCAACAACATCCAATTGGTAACCAAAATGCTCCATAATCCTGGAAATAAGCTTTTGGTTGAGCACATTGTCTTCGGCTACTAAAATCGACAAAGGGTACACATCGGCAAGCTTTCCCTCTAGTCCTTCAACTGTATCGGGCACGTGTACAGGTGGAAGCCCAACTTCAAAAAACGTATAAAAATAGAAAGTTGAGCCAGTATTTAAAGTGCTGCTTACGCCAATTTCTCCACCCATCAACTGAACGATGGTTTTGGTGATGGCCAGGCCCAAGCCTGCCCCACGAAATGGATGTTGAGAATCGGTTCTGACTTCTGAGAATGGGCGGAATAATTTGTTAATGTTGGCTTCAGAGATGCCTACGCCAGGATCTTTTACCTTAAAATCAATGCCTATTTTACCCGGCACATCGGTACTCTTTTCGGTCACAAAAATAGAAATCGTCCCTTCATTTGAAAATTTGATGGCATTGCTGACCAAATTCACAATAACCTGCCGCAAACGATAGCTGTCTCCTCTTAAATAATCTGGAGTTCCAGGGGCAATTTCCAAGACCAAAGAAAGTATTTTGCTGTTGATTTTCGGCTCGTTACTGAACAATTTCAGGGTGCTTTCAAGTACTGCTGACAATTGAAAATCTTGATTTTCCAGGAAAAGTCGACCTTGATCTATTCTGGACATATCCAAGACATCACTTACCAAATTGAGCAGGTGTCGGCTGCTGATGCTGATGGTTTCGATGTATTCTTGCTGGCGGGGAGATAATTCCGTTTCATTCAACAAATCGGCAGTTCCAATAATGGAATTGAGCGGAGTGCGAATTTCGTGGCTCATATTCGCCAAAAATTCGGTTTTTGCTTTTTCGGCTTTTTCAGCTTTTTCTTTCTCTCTTAATATTTCCTCCTGCGATCTTTCCAAACTTTCCGTCGTTTCCACCAACATCTCCCGATCCTGTTCATAGCTGCTTTTGAAGAAAGAAATGGTCAATGCAAGAAAAATAATGCCAAAAATGAAAGTATTGAAAAGATCCAATTGCCACTGAAAATCATTATCGTAATGACGCAAAAAGTGGGGATAATACAGCTCAATAAGCAGCAATGCAGTAGACACTAGGCCCAATCCAATGAAAAAGAATAGATTTAGTTCCTTTTTGACCAGTAGTGCCCCCAATACTGCAAACAAAGCCATGAGTACCAAGGTGGGACCCCGAACTCCATAATTGACAAACCAGGAAATAGTCAGGAAAACACAAAGCGAGCTTAAAAAATAGGGCCGGATTTCCCGGTACAAATTCTTGAATCTGGAGAAATAAAAACAGAATGCACTGACCAACATTGTAGCTGCCAGCATGGAATTGACCAGCCAATGGATACCTATGACTATATTTTGAATGAGACCGATGCCAACGCTAACGAATGTTCCGAAGGTAACAATATCTGACAGTTTGTTCTCTAGAGGTACCGTGGTGTCGTTCAAGCGAAGGAAACGGATCAAGACGTTTTTCATAAATGGACATTAATCATTTCCTATGCAACACGAAAATAAGCAATTATTTTCATATAACGAACGGTAATAGATTTATTCCTGAATTAAGTCTACTGCATAGATTATTCCGTTTTGCCACTCATAATTATTATGTTTGTGGGTAAAATGAATGAAATCCAAGTAATTCTCTTCAAGATGTGCGTTTTTATTGGACTGATAAAGACATTTTGTTGAGTTTTTGCGTTGGTTAAGTTATTGACTAACAATATTTTGCTCCATATGAAAGTGTTGATCTTCGGATTGGGTAATTTTGGGTCTTCTTTGGCATTTCAACTGACTGAAATGGGTCACGAAGTAACTGCCATCGACAAAAACCCCGATAAAGTAGAGTTAATTAAAGATAAAGTCACCCACTCCGTGTCGCTTGATGGTACGAATCTGGTGGCTTTGCGCAATTTGCCACTGAAAGACACTGACGTTGCAGTGGTTGCCATTGGCGAAAATGAAGGCGCTTCCCTCATGACCACCGCCAACCTAAAAACTTTGGGCGTAAAGCGGGTCATCAGTCGGTCTTTGTCCAATACCCACGAAACCGTTTTGGAAGCAATGGGCATTCAGGAAATTTTGCACCCGGAATTGCAAGCTGCCGAGCGATTGGCCAAAAA
Source organism: Haliscomenobacter sp. (assembly GCF_040403615.1). NCBI lineage: Bacteria > Pseudomonadati > Bacteroidota > Saprospiria > Saprospirales > Haliscomenobacteraceae > Haliscomenobacter > Haliscomenobacter sp. Next base: position 89,234 of record NZ_JBBAKG010000012.1, read on the forward strand.
GCTCAACCTTAAAACGGCCATCGAGTCTTTTGATCTGGATCAAAACCATTCAGTGGTCGAGTTGCATTTGCCTCCTTCCTTTGTTGGCAAAACCGTTCAGGAAGTTGATTTGCGTAAAAACTTCAACCTGAATATTGTGACCATTGTGCGCAAACGCACCAAGAAAAACCTCTTGGGAATCAATAAGGTAATTTATGTTTCAGAAGGAGTAGTAAAGCCAGACACCATCTTTGAAGAAGGCGATATTCTCGTCGTTTTTGGAACCAACCCAGAAATCAAGAAATTAGCAGATGCACATGAAGTAGGCCGCGAAGGAGGTTATTAATTTTTAAAACTTTTCCAACCCCAAGGAGACTTTTACCGTCTTGCTATAAAAAACTCCTTTGGATATGGTACGTAAATTGTATTTCCTGTCTTTTGCTTTGGCAATGCTCTTGGGATGGAGTTGTGAACAAAATGAATTACTTCCAAATGAAGATAAATGTAGTCCAATTCTCCAAGACAAAACCTTGTACAATAGCTCCAGCAAAGAACCAGATGCAGTAATCAAACAGGCATATCAACTGGAAAATTGTTTGGTATTAGAAGTGACTTACGGCGGAGGCTGCACGGAGCAAGTACCCAATTTGGTTTGGGATGGCAGCCTGGGAAAAAGTCTGCCCCCTTTGGCCCCCCTGAAGCTCAACTTCCCCAAAGATGATCCTTGTTATGCCCTGATAACCAAGACCTACTATTTCGACCTGTTGGCGTTTTTTACCGCGACAGGATACGATGAGATTCGCCTTGCACTACCAGGCGTGAAGCAAGAACTTATAGTGAAAAAGCAATAACATAGGGCTTGGTTGTACCTTACCAGGGAAGGCAAAGTACAACCAACTGCTTTATTTTTGACCCTCCAGCATCGAGCGTCCTATTCCCAGCTCCAATCCTCTCAATTCTGCCAATCCGCGCAACCTTCCGATACCAGAATACCCGGGATTCGTTTTTTTATGCAAATCATCCAGCATTTGGTGGCCGTGGTCTGGCCGAAAAGGCAGCGCTTCGCTGCGAACTTGCTGAAGCTCAACCAACGCTTTCATCACGCCATACATGTCCACATCGCCCTCCAGGTGATTGGCCTCATAAAAGTTGCCTGAGGCGTCGCGCAGGGTGCTGCGCAAGTGTACAAAATGAATGTGTTTCCCCAGGCGTTGTACCATACCCGGCAAATCATTGTCGGGGCGTACGCCAAAAGACCCCGTACAAAAACACAAACCATTGCTGGGCGAAGGTACTCCCTGAACAATGCGGCGGGCGTCCGCCTCGGTACTCACCACCCTGGGAAGCCCCAAGATAGGGTAAGGGGGGTCATCAGGGTGAATCGTCAATTTGACTCCGGCCTCTTCGGCAGCGGGAACTACATTGGTCAGAAATTCCTGAAGATTAGCCGCTAGTGCAGGTGCATCAATGTCTTGATAAGAATCCAGCACGGTTTGGAATTCTTCCAGCGTATACCCTTCTTCCGCTCCGGGCAAACCTGCGATGATGTTGCGTTGCAACAAGGCTTTATCTTCCTCACGCATGTTTTGGAAAAACACCCCGGCATGCACAATTTCTTCATCGCTGTAATCCCGTTCCGCACCTGGCCGTTTCAGCATGCACAACTCAAAAGCAGCAAAAGCTTTCTTTTCAAAACGCAGTGCTTTGGAGCCATCAGGCAATGTGTAGGCCAAATCTGTACGGGTCCAATCTAGTACGGGCATAAAATTGTAGCACACGGTATGAATGCCACAAGCTCCAAGATTGCGCAAGGTTTGGGCGTAATTGGCGTAATAATGGAGATAATTCCCACTGCGCTTTTTGATGTCTTCGTGTACCGGTACACTTTCCACTACGCTCCAACGCAGTCCCGCCGATTCGATGATGGCTTTGCGTTTTTCGATTTCTTCTATCGACCATTCGGTGCCATTGGGTAAATGATGCAAGGCACTTACGATGCCAGTAGCTCCGGCTTGACGAACATCGCTAAGTGAAACAGGATCATTGGAGCCGAACCAGCGCCAGGTTTGTTCTAAGAACCTCATTTGTTGAGTTTGGATTTGAGTTGTTCAAAGGCATTGTTTTCATCAAAACGGGAAGAGTAGCCAGGAGAATTTTGCTCGAAATCCCATATTTCCAGCAAAATTTCTAGATCATAGCCATTCGTTTGGCACTGCCGCTCAAATGCGGTGCGTTCGTGTTCGCTAAGTGTTCCGGCAGCAAAGGCTTTGAGTCTTTCCATGTCAACCTCCTCCATTTTTTCGAATTGCGGTGGTAATATAGGAAAAGACGATAAAAATACAAGAAGCCCTGAAGTGGAGAGGAGGTTTTAAGGTTTTAGAACTTCTACCCGAAGTTGTTTGAGCGCTCGGGTCATTTGTGTCTCCACCGTTTTGATGGAAATGCCAAGTTGATTGGCTATTTCCTGGTATTTGAGCCCATCCTGACGACTGAGCTTAAATACTTTACGGCATTGGGTGGGGAGACGGAGAATGGCTGAATCGATTTTTTGCTGGGTTTCAGCGCCGATCAAGGTTTCGGCAGCAGTTGGGCCCGGATAAGCCTGAATAGACAAACACTCATCCGAAACGTGCAATTGACTCTTACTTTGCCGACGAATATCGATGGCCATGTTGCGTACGCTGGTATACAGATAGTACTTGGCCGAGGTTTTGATGGTAATTTGTTCGCGGTTTTTCCAGATCTTGTAAAAGACCTCCGATACGGCTTCTTCCGCAGCCTCAGCACTGTCCAGGTAGCGTTTGGCAAAACTACACATCAATGCATATTGACTTTTGAACAATGCTTCAAAACAGACAGAATCGCTTTTTTCCAGGATGCGCTTGAACAGCGATTCTATTTGAAAGTCTTGTGCAGCCATGATCAGGACAGTTTTAGTATTCAGAAGCTTATTTGGAAAAT
>NZ_JBBAKG010000013.1:0-8160 GCF_040403615.1 Haliscomenobacter sp.
CGCATCTGTTGTTCCAGGTCAAAAATATCGTTGTTGATCTCGATGACCAGCTCGGGTTCAATGAAGGCCGTTTTGCCCGTGGCCGATTCATCGTGAATGATGCCCCGGATTTTGCGCTTGTGCTCGGCAGGAACACTGAGTACCCGCCGCCCGTTGCGGAAACTTTCCACCGAATCGCTCAACCATCCTTTGGTCCGATAATCGTTGATGATGTCGCGGAAAACGCGATCCAACTCTCTCGTTTTGGATTGAATCATCTTGTGGATGCGCGACAATTCTGGCGAAGCATCGGGGCGGATGTTGCCATCAGGGTCAATCACCCGGTCGATCTCCTTGGCCAGCGTAGGGTCAAAATTTACTGGCCGAACGATCTCGTACAGGGTTTTGTAAAACTCGCGGCGAGAAGGGGTGAAAAATTTATAAATGTTGCCGATGCTGACCAAAATGGTGTTGATGCGGCGCAGGCCATCTTCGGGCAATACCGCATCTACAATGGCCAGCAATTGCAGGTCGCTATCGATGGTTTCATAAGGCAACAACGGAATTCGGTCGCTGTGCTCAATTGATCGCTTCAGTTCAGACACTTCTTTGAGGCGTTCTTCGATGTATTGCAGATTGGTATGGGGTTGAAGGGCGCGGATGCGTTCGATCCCTTGTTCGCCCAGGCACTCCTTGACCAAGAGGTCGATAACTTTGTCAAATTCAAGCTTTTCAAAAAGATCTTTCGGTTCCAATCTCATAAGTCCTGTCGTTCAGTCAGTGGATTATAGTGCTTGTGTAGGCAATTGCTATTGAGAACAAATAAATAGGTGTTGAGTTCCGCAAAGATAAGATTTCTGTCGTTACAAAAGTGAGCGTACCTTTGTAACCATTCTGAACTCCTTAAAACCAACCGAATGAAAACCTTCAAACTCGTACTGACCTTCCTCTTTGGCCTCTTCCTGATTTTGGGAGGCGTTTCGCACTTTATGAATCCGGACATGTATGCCCGCTTTTTTCCCAATTTTGCCTTGAACCCGGTGATCAATGTGCTGGCGGGGGTCACTGAAATTGGGTTGGGAATTGGGCTGTTTATTCCAAGATTCCGTTCCATGGCTACCTTCGCTGTATTTGTGCTGATGCTGGTCTTTTTACCCTTGCACATCATCGATGTCTTTAGGACAGAGCCTGCCGTAGGCACTCATCAGATCGCCTTGATCCGTTTGCCGATGCAATTTGTACTGATTTTATGGGCCTGGTTCATCAATAAAAAATAGACTATAAAATGGACTTGTTTAATCCCGATCCCGTTGTCAATTTATTGCCTTACGATGGCACAGTGCAATACTTTGGCAGAGTGATGAGCCATTCGGAGGCTCAATTTTATTTTGATTCCTTAATGCAGGGCATTGCCTGGAAAAACGATGAAGCGATGATGTTTGGCAAGCACATTGTAACCAAGCGCAAAGCAGCCTGGTATGGCGATGGCGGGTTTTCGTACACCTATTCAAAAATCACCAAAACGGCCTTGCCCTGGACGGAAGAGCTACTGGCACTAAAATCCCTGGCAGAGCGCCTGACGGAGGCAACCTATAATTCCTGCTTGCTGAATTTGTACCACGATGGCACGGAAGGAATGACCTGGCACAGCGACGATGAAAAGACCCTGGGCAAAAATTCAGCCATCGCTTCCTTTAGTTTTGGCGCAGCACGGAATTTTACCTTCAAACACAAGCGTGACCAACAAACTGTATCGGTACTATTGGAACACGGCAGCTTACTGCTCATGAAAGATGCCACCCAAACCAACTGGTTGCACCGCTTGCCGACCACCAAGAAGGTAATTCAGCCAAGGATAAATCTGACGTTTAGAACCATCGTGGGGCAAGCTCCCCAATCGTAGCGCCTCGAAACTGGGGTTACGATTGAGCGCGCAATAAGCAACCCATTTTTAAAACCGCTACACTTTTCTTAGCTTCGCGGCATCAAATCAAAAAGGAGACCATCGTGGCAGGAAGCATATTTGGAACCGCATTTCGCATCAGCACATTCGGAGAATCACACGGCAAAGCTGTTGGCGTGGTGATTGACGGCTGTCCGGCGGGATTAATCATCGACGAAGATTTCATTCAGGCGGAACTGGATCGCCGGAGGCCAGGCCAGTCCAATATCGTGACCCAGCGCAAGGAATCCGATACGGTTCAGATCCTCTCGGGCATTTTTGAAGGAAAAAGTACGGGTACACCGCTCGCCATGGTCATCTACAACGGCGATCAGCGCTCGGGAGACTATGGCCATATTGCCGACAAGTACCGCCCCTCGCATGCCGATTATACCTACCAGGTCAAGTATGGCATCCGCGACTACCGGGGTGGTGGGCGTTCTTCGGCGCGGGAAACCGCCGCACGTGTAGCCGCAGGAGCGGTGGCCAAACTGCTGTTGGCGCAGGAAGGCGTGCAAATCCAGGCTTACGTCAGTCAGGTTGGGGCGCTGGTATTGCAGAAATCGCTGGAAGAACTCGATCTTTCGCTGACCGAATCTAACGACGTCCGCTGCCCTGATCCCGAAATGGCCGAACAAATGATCGACCTGATCAAAGCCGTACGCAAAGATGGCGATACCATCGGCGGAGTGGTCAGTGCCGTGATCAAAGGTTGCCCTCCCGGATTGGGCGAACCCGCTTTTGACAAGCTGCATGCCGATTTGGGCAAAGCCATGCTGAGCATCAATGCCTGCAAGGGTTTTGAATATGGATCTGGATTTGCTGGAGTGAGCATGCGCGGCTCGGAACACAACGATAGCTTTTATGAGGAGGATGGAAAAGTCCTGACCCGTACCAATCACTCTGGTGGGGTGCAGGGCGGCATTTCCAATGGGATGGACATTACTTTTCGCGTAGCATTTAAGCCAGTTGCTACCATTATCCCGGAGCAGGAATCGGTCAATGAGCAAGGGGAAGCAGTGATTGTAACAGGAAAAGGACGGCATGATCCCTGTGTGTTGCCCCGGGCAGTGCCCATCGTGGAATCCATGGCGGCATTGGTATTGGCGGATCATTTTTTGCGCCAGCGAACGGCGAAGTAGGTTGTGTGGTTACTAAGGGGCGATAAAAAAATAAGTGATCATTTTGCCAGAGGATTAGATAAGTAAACGTCTTATTTCAAGTGTCTTATCTAATCCTTTGGCTCAAGAAAAATGATCACTTATTTTTGCCCCACTACCAAGTAGCGTTACCTACTTCTTCTTCGCCGCTCCCCGAAGACTTTTGATAAAATCGGCGAAAGAGTTGTACTCCTTTCTAAAACTCAAGCCCGTTCCCACCTGAAATCGGCTTCCGCCTACATCGGGTTGAAGTTTTTGGAAAACGCGGAGTTTAAGGTTACGGTCGGGGGTAATGGCGTATTCGATCACCACATCCGTACCCACAAAAGTACCTACCGTGGTGCCAGGAACGTTGTTTTGAATATTGCCTCCCACCTGCACGGAAAGTCGATCCTTGAGAAAATACGGCTTTAAACTAAATTGGAATTCGTTGTTTCCTCTGCTTGTCAAAGCCTGACGGACATTGAAGTTGATATCCGAAAGCACCCCTTCACCGACCAGGTCTTTCAGCAATTCGGTGACCATCAAGGAAAGCTGATTGGACACCAATTCGCTCACCGAGTTGAGGGCAAAAGCCCGTGCCTGGTTGCCAAATGCAAAATCAGCAGGCAGGAACTGACCAAACAGGATCAAGCCTGACACCTGTTTGTTGAGTTCGTTTTGGTCTTGCTTGAGGGTACGGATTTTACTTTCGGCAAAACTCTGCAATTCGCCCCGCAAATTGGGAAATGCCAAATCAAAATCGATGGTTGGTTTGAGCAAGTCTCCTCGCAATTTCATGCGCAAGTCGATGTTGGTGTTGGAGTTGGCTGCTGCTTTGAGTTCGTCCGTGGCAGTTACCAGGTATTCCTGAATGAAACTGTACACCGAGGCGCTCAAGTCCTTGTATTCGGCCTCCAAATTGATAATTGCGCCAAAAGGATCGCCATTCCAGGTGAGTGTACCTCCTTCTTTGACCCGGAAGCCCTTATTGAACAAGTTGTACAATGTAAAAAGGTATTCGCCCTGATCGATCGCGATCTCGCCAAACATCTTAAAATCGCCCCCTCTGGGTACTGAAATCTGGATGGCTCCCCTGCCCGATCCCTTGATGACATCACCGGATTGTTCGTTGAAAATGATCTGCATTTCTGCACCCCGCAGCACCGTAACATCCAGATCTATGCCCACTCCACGCAGGTCACGGGAGTCTCTTTCTCCTTTGTTTTTGTCTTTTTTAGGTGTTTTTTCGATAAAGCGGACAAATTCCAATTGGCCCACTTTACGCTCGTTGCTCACGGGAATGATCAGTTTTGACCCCTCTCCTACCGAGGCAATTACGGAGATATCGGGCCGTTCGAAGGAACCGGAGAAATTGATTTTTCCCATTCCCATGGCCTGTCCGTAAAATTGTTCGTTGTCTCCTTTTTTGGTATCCAGCGCCAAAAAGGGTTCGAGGGTCTGTAGCGTGGCATTGAAACCAAACTGGCGCAAATGGTCGTGGCGGATACCCCCATCCAGGCTGGCCCGTTTGTTGCGTTTATCGTGGATCAGCATTCCAGACAGGTCGAACAGAAAATTGTCCACCAATACATTTCCGCGATCAAAAGTATAGGTCGTTTTTAGATAATCAACGGTGAAGCCGCCCTTCATGAGGTGCATTTTGCCCGAAATATCCGGATTGTTCGGTTCGCCACTGATGTGCAAATCGGTGTCAAAATACCCGTACAGGTTTTTGAAAACATCGCCTACAAAATAGCTGGCGATGCTCAGCGGATAGGAATGAATATTGACATTGGCGTCAAAAAAACGGGCTCTTTGCTCTTTGCTTTCGCCAAAGGTACTGAGGTTGTAATAGCCTTCCAGCAGCAATTGCGCGGTATCTTTGGTCAGGGAAAAAACGGCCTCAAGGGGATGCTGTCGATCCTTCATTTTTACATCCAGACGCATGAGTCCCCAGTCGTCTTTGTTGATTCTGAAGGTATCACAAATTATTGAACCGCCCAGGTTGGTCAAGCTCAGCACGTCTTCAACCCTGGCTTCCACGTTGCAAAGGCCGCTAAATTTCATGGGGTCGAAATTAAGGTAATCGTTGAGTAAGCTCAACTCCATGTTGCTCATGGCCAATTTTACCCCCTTGCGGCCCAGGCGATCCAGGCGAATGGCTTTCTTTTCGTGTTGAAGCACAAAATCTTTGACGTCTATATAATCTTTTCCAAAGGTGATCGAGTTTTTTGGATTGATGTTCCAGTTGGAGTTCATCAGGCGCAGGTCGGAATTGCGCAATTGCATCAGCATGGTATTCGTATCGCGGATAAAAAAGCGGCCATTCAAGTCTACTTTGGACAGTACTTTGGAAGAATGATCGGCGTAGTTCAAGGAAAAATCAATGGTGTCCCGATCCAGCAAAGTTTGCAGGGTGATGTCGGGCAGCCTTTGTTTGTCATTGATGGTCAGCGCCATGGTGTTGAGATTGACAAAACCGGCACCGTTGGTCAAATTAATGCTTAACCCAAGATCGGTAGCCGCCATGGTTCCAAAGCGGAGCTCGGGGGCATTCAATTGTGCCCTGAGCGTAGAGGTGCCATTGTCAAATTCGCCGAAAAAATTAAAGTTTTTGATCGGCCCCAATTGCGTATTGATCAATTCGTGCAAGCCCCCGCTGTCTTTAATTTTGATGTCAAATTTAAACTGCTGCGGGCGCAATAAAGAATCGATTTGGGGAATGCCAAAACGATTGGCAAATCCGGGATAATTGTCGTACAAGAAATGCTGGAAAGTGGCCGGAATTTTTTCGATGTCGAAGCGGCCATTCAGGTGTGCATCCATCACATCTGAGGCAATGTCCAGATCCCGCGATCCATTGGAATCCAGGGATGAGCGAATGTCTACACTTTTGAAATGGTAGGTTTGATCGCCCTTGCTAATATCAAAGTCTTTGAATTCAGCCCTTCCAACCAGGTCGACCAGGCTTTTGGCTTTGATGTTCAAGTCTACATTTCCAGTTAGCACGATGTCTTCTTTGCTGAAATTCAGTTTTTGCAGGTTGAGTCGATTGATGGAGGAGTTGAAATTGTATTCAGGAATTTTCTGCGACAAATCCACTTTACCGTTGAACACCAAGTCGATGTTGTCGTCTTTGATGTTGAGGTTGCCGTCAAATTTGCGGGATTTCAATTCGCCCTGCAATTGGGCGTTGGTGTATTTGTAGCCTTTGAACTCAAAACTTTTAATGTCGGAAGTCAATTTGGCGCGGGCATTTGCGCCGGAAAGTCCGTAGCCATCCCCTTCTTTTACAACGGCACGCAAACTGATTTTACCAAAATTTTTGTTATCGGTCCATTTGCCCAAGTCGAAATTGTTCAACGTAACGATCCCGGAGTACGAAGCCCGTTCGGGTATTTCGGTATTTTTGAGGGAAAGGTTTAAGTCGACGCTTCCGATGCTGGTAAACAACTGCCCAATCGTGGTGAAACTGTTGAAAAAACCAATAAATTCTCCGCTGTATTCCAGCTTACCCAACTTGTCAAAGTTGCGGGGTAAATTGAAATTGGGCAACAAATCCCGCAAGGTGCGCATGCTGGTACTGAGCCGATCCATGCGCAGTTCGATGGATTCGTTGTCTTTTACCGCCAGGTTGCGCGCGTCAAATTTTCCTTGCAAAAAAGTACCATCCGGCAGCAACATCTTGAATTTGCGGCCATTGAGGTTGTTGACCAGCCCATAAAAGCGCCCATCGAGGGAAAGCGTGGTCTCCCGGTTTTTGCGAAAAAAAGGATTGGTGGTCAAGTCGGCAGCAAAAGCCATGATGTCGCGCATGGCAATTTGTGCACCCGAAAATCGGGTATCCAGCCGAACCAGATTGGGAAAATCGCTGAAGTCGTCGAATGAATCAAATTTGAGCTGGAGGGTATCCCCGATGTTGGAATGGGGCGTTTTGAGCACCATCCCATTCAAGGTTATTTCATTGTTGCTGACCACGGCTTGTTTGGCCGCCAGTTGGGTGAGTTCAAAGCCGCTTTTTTCCCGCAGGGAGATGTTGTTGAGATTTCCCGAAAAAATGTCTTTCTTGACCGCAAAATTCTTGATCTGAATGTCGATGTCGCGCACTTCCATGTGGGCATAATCGATGGTATCACGGGCATTGGTTTTGCGGGGGGCTTTGCGGTAATTGTGCAAGAAAAATTTCGATTCCGACAGAGCAAAGTCTTTCACGGTGACATCCCAGGTAAGGGTATCCGTGGCAACGCTGTCTATGGGAACTTGCTCTTCAATTTCGGTCAAAGATTCTTCGTAACCGGGGCCGTATTTCAATTCGTCGATCAAAAAATCAAGGCCATTGATGCGAATGTATTTCACCTGGATTTGTTTGGCCGGCAAATTCATTTTGTCGATGGCAATTCGGCCGCGCTTTACATAAATTTTCATGCGCTGCCCCCGGTGCAAATCATTTTTAAAGAAAGAAACATTGTCCAGATTGAGCTTTTTGATGGCCAACTTGAATGGCTTTTTGGGGGTTTTGGAGGTACTCGGCTTGGGAGGAAAAAGCCTTTTCAGCAAAATCTCCAGGTTGTTGAGTTCGGCTGCCGGTGCTTTTTTGAGGTTGAATTGCCCGTTGCTGATGCTCAGTTTGTCAAAAACCAAGCCTTCGCGGATCAAAGTAATTGGACTCAACTGAATACTGGCATCCAGTTGGTGGCAAAAAAGGAGGGTATCGCGCTGGTCATCTTCAATGTACACGTCCTGCAACACCAGTTTATTGAACAAACCCAGTCGAAAATGCCCAACCTCGGTGCGGGTTTTGGTGGTATTGGAAATGGCTCTAGTGATTTCATCGATGGCCCACTCCTGCACCATAGGCACCTGAAAAATAAGGAACAAAGTGGTAAACCCGACCGCCAATACCGTGAGGGTGACGCGCAAAATGGCAGCTACCCGGCGGTAAATTTGCCACAATACCCATCGTACTTCACGCCAGTCTTGCTTCGTTTTTTGATCCTGATTCTCCATCCTGTGTATAAAACCCCAAAACTAAGGCAAATTGGCAGGTTTACCCCTCACCTTAACAAAAATTTAGCAGAGTTTTTGGGGGAAAGGGTG
>NZ_JBBAKG010000013.1:8260-17572 GCF_040403615.1 Haliscomenobacter sp.
CAGGTTTACCCCTCACCTTAACAAAAATTTAGCAGAGTTTTTGGGGGAAAGGGTGTTATTTGGGTTTTAGATTTTGGGAAGCGCGCTTCGGCTACGCTCAGCGACCGCGTGCATTGCTATGGCGGTTTTAGATTTTGGGAAGCGCGCTTCCCACAAACCGCCACGCCTGCTCCTCCGACCAAAATACATTCCTTTTTCCTGGCGTATAAAATCCGCAATGCCCGCCGTACCGAGGTGTTTTCAAATGAAACAAAGGCGACTGCTCGGCCAGGTCATACGGAAAACAAGCTGGACTCAGGAAGGTATCGTCCAAGGCATTGATGAGCAAGGTTGGAATCTTGATTTTGGGGATAAATTGCAGGCTGCTGTTGCGCGTCCAATAGTCCTCTGCGCTGTCAAAGCCGTGCACAGGTGCCGTAAAAGCCCCGTCAAACTCGTCAAAACTGCGGGGATTGGGTATGCTAATGCGGTATTGATCCGGGAAAAGCTGCGCTTTGGCATGCATTTTAGGATTCAAAGATAGCAAAAAACGCCGCATGTAAATCCAGTTTTTCCATTTGTTGAATTCCTCATTGGCACTCATTACCTCACAAGGGACCGAGATGGCAATGCCTTTGGTGATTTGTGGAAACAGGCGATCCTCTTGTTCCCCCAAGTACTTCAGCACTACATTGCCGCCCAGGCTAAACCCAATCAGGACAATTTCGCGGTATTGATTTTTGGCCACAACATGGCGCAGTACCCAATCCAAATCTCCCGTTTCGCCGATGTGGTAAGTGCGCAGCAGGCGATTGGGTTCGCCGCTGCAACCCCGAAAATTTATGCCCAGGCCGTCCCAGCCCTCCATTCCAAAACGGCGAATCATCCCTTTGATGTAGCCACGTTCTGCCGAGCTTTCCAGGCCGTGTAGCACCATGACGAGCTTATCCCGGCCTTGAGTAGCCCAATCCAGATCCAAAAAATCGCCATCGGGGGTATCGATGCGTTCGCGTTGGTAGTGCAAATCGGACACCTGCCGAAACAAGGATGGATAGATGGTATTGACATACGTATTGTGAAAAAGCAAGGGTGGAAGGTAATCGTCTTGTCGGAGGAACGGCATTGTATACGGTTTCACATTAAAATGCCCCAAAAGTAGTATATTTGGACAATAGACTGCAAATGAAAACTACACGGATCCACACTTTGATGCTCTGCTTTTTGCTCTCCATTACCAAAGGATTTTCCCAACAATACTTCAAGTTGCTGGAGAAATCCGACAAACCGTATGAACAAAAAATCACCCGTTTTTCCAATGGTGATTTGTTGATTGCGGGTTCGCCCATCAGGGGCAAAACGGCGTCGCAAAACGGCGGACTGAACATCCTGCGGCTCGACCAGTGCGGAAACACCATCTGGAGCAAAAACTTTCAATGGAAGGAAAATTTTATGAGTTTTAAAGACTTCAGCATCAATTCCGACAACGAGATTTACATTTATGGTACGGCCTACGAGGGCATGAGCGAATACATCTTTCTGCTCAAACTGGATCAAAAAGGCAAGGATCTTGTATTTAAAGTTTTCCATTTCGGCACGGTCGACAACTTCACCTACAACATCAAAGTGTTGCCCGACGGTGGCATTATGGCCTATGGGCTGTTGCTGGATTACAATACCCCCAAGCGGGGTTTTCTGGCGGTTTTTGATGCCAATCTCAATCAGCAATGGGGAAAATTATTCGCCCCATTTGAATCCAGTGGCGAAGCCATCATTACCCAAGACAATGGATTTCTGGGGCGCTCAGGGGTTTACACCTTCAAATTCAATGCTCAAGGTCAAATCGAGTGGTCGAGCATTTTCGAATCGGGCGACAACCGCAGCGATTATTACCCCGTAGCGGGGCCGGTTGAGGTAGAAGACGGCTATATTTTTGAGGCAATCAAAGAAAAGGAAGCTTTTTTTTACAAAATAGCTCCCAATGGCCAACTGGTCTGGAAAAGCGAGCTTTTCCCCAGCAGTGAGCGCGCAGCAGATGTACAAGTACTGGAAAACGGGGATCTACTGGCCATGTACAATCACCCTGGCAATGGCGAAAACTACCCGACCCAATTGTGGTTGAGTCCCAATGGCAAAATCACGCGTCAACGCCGGCTGTTTATTCAACAATCCTTGCAAACCGATGGCATTTATCAATCCATCAATGCCAAAGGCTTGATTACAGTTATCGGCACTCAGGACTTGAAAGCGGCAAGTTCGGATCGCTATGCTGGTTTTTTGTTGCAAACCGCCCTGGATTCCAATGTGGGGCGCTGTTTCCATTGGGAGGATTTCAATTCGATTCGCGCCAACCCCACGCCCATTTCCGTCACTCCCCAAACGCCAACTTTTTTTTCCCTCAACATCCGCAATGTCGATGCCAGCATTGTGGCAGTCCCACTGGTGTACGCCTTTGCTGAAAGCTGCGACCTGAGCAAAGAAAGACTCATCCGCAAAGACAGCACTTTGTCCTGTGGTCAAAAATGGACGGTACAATTGCCTTCGGCTGATTTTTTTTGGGAAGACGGCAGCCCAGAAAGCCTACGCAACCTGGATACCATCGGAACTTACCGCGCTACGGATTACAATTGCATTGCCCCAACAGTGTATGAGTACAGGCTGAACCGACAAACTTGTCCCTGCCCTGTTTATTTGCCCAATGCCTTTAGTCCCAATGCCGATGGCCACAACGATCTGCTCGAAATGTTCAGCAATTGCAGCGTCAAAGAGATACACATGAGCGTGTACAACCGCTGGGGAGATCGGGTATACGAGAGCAGGGGTACGAAGCCCGGTTGGGATGGTACTTTTCGGCAAAACCACGCCGATCCTGGCGTTTACATGGTGGCCGTGCGCTATGTTTTGATCAACGAAAGCAATGAAAAACAGGAGGGAACTTTGCTGCAAAATGTGGCCTTGATCCGATAATTTTGCTAGTTTTACCTAAATAATTCACACAATTCGGGTTTATGTTCCAACACCTTCAGCGGCCGGCCTGGTATGCCTTGCTTCCGCTCAGTATGCTCGGCTTCTTTTTCAGCAATCCTTCACTTTTGAATAAACCCAAGCCCATTGCGGTCATTGCTTATTACGCAGGCAGTGGCCAGGATTTGGACAAATACAAATGGGAACAACTTACCCATGTTATCTTTAGTTTTTGCCATTTGCGCGGCCAACGCCTGGCTGTTGACAATCCCCAAGACAGCATTTGTATCCGCAATCTGGTGGCTTTGAAAAAAAAGTACCGACTCAAAGTCATGCTTTCTCTTGGTGGCTGGGGCGGCTGTCAACCTTGTTCTGGTGTTTTTGCCAGCGCCGAAGGACGGCAAGAATTTGCCAATTCGGTGAAAGACCTGATGCAAACCTACGGTGCCGATGGCATTGATCTGGATTGGGAATACCCGGGCATCGAGGGATACCCTGAGCACCCTTTTCTGCCCGAAGACAAGGCCAATTTCACTCAGTTGGTGCAGGCATTGCGCCAAACCCTGGGCAAGAAGGCCATTCTGAGTTTCGCCGCAGGCGGCTTTCGCAGCTTTTTTGAGCAATCGATTGAGTGGAGTAAAGTAATGCCCCTGGTCAATTACGTCAACTTGATGAGTTATGATCTGGTCAGTGGTTACAGCACCGTGACGGGACACCATACGCCCCTCTACTCCAATGCCCAACAAGAAGCCTCTGCCGATTCTGGCATCAAATACTTGCTCAAATTGGGCGTACCAGCTCAAAAAATCATCATCGGTGCCGCCTTTTATGCGCGCAGTTGGGGCGGCGTAGAAAACATCAACCAGGGCCTGTATCAATCCGGCAAATTCAAATCTTTTGTCCCCAAACACAGCATTTCCAGGACATTTAGCGCTCAGGAAGGTTTTGTCTTTTACCGCGACACCGTTGCCCAAGCGCCTTATGCTTACAGTATTCAGCGCAAAGAATTTGCCACTTTCGACGATTCCATTTCCATAAAGCTCAAGACCAAATACGCCATGCAACAAAAATTGGGCGGAATCATGTTTTGGCAATTGACCGATGACAAACCCAAAACGGGCTTGTTGCAGGCAATTTGGGAAGCAACCAAGGAAAAGTAGATTCCGCTAAAACCAAGTACAATCCATAACCACTAAAACCATGAAAAATACCTTTACCCTTCTCGTTGTCTGCATCTTGTGCCAAGTACTGGGAGCGCAGAACTATACGGCCCAAATCCAGGAATTTGACACCTACGCCAGCAAGTCCATGGCTACCTGGCAAATGCCCGGAATGGCCCTGGCCATTGTCAAAGACGGCAAAGTCATCTTCAAAAAGGGCTACGGTGTGACCCAAATCGGCACCAAAAAAACCGTGGATACTCAAACCATTTTCTCTTGCGCATCGACCACCAAAGCCATGACCGCAACCTGTATGGCCATGCTTGTGGATGAAGGCGAAGTAAGCTGGGACGATCCGGTGATCAAATACCTGCCCGAGTTTCATTTGTACGACCCCTATGTCACCCGTGAGCTCAAAATCCGCGATTTGTTCACCCACAACAGTGGAGTAGGCAATGCCGATTTTTTGTGGACCATCATGAACATCTCTTCCGAAGAGGTGCTGCGCAAAATGCAGGGCGTAGAACCCAGTTATTCCCTGCGCTCCAGTTTTATTTACCAAAACATCTTTTACCTCGCGGCAGGCAAGGTGATCGAAAAAGTCAGTGGCCAAAAATGGGAGGATTTTATCAAAGCCAGAGTTTTCAAGCCACTGGGGATGAACCGCACCTTTCCAACCCTGATCAGCAGCAAAGATCTCAACCACTCGCAACCACATTACCGGGTAAACGGCACCATCAAATCCATCATTCCCGATACGGCAGATCAGATTGGCCCCGCCGGAAGTGTGCGTTCCTGTATCGACGACATGTGCAAATGGGTCACCTGCATGCTCGACAGCAGCAAATACGCAGGTGGTCGCCTGCTCAAGCCCGCTACCTGGGAGGAATTGTTCCGCCCACAAGTAATAGTTCCGGCTGACGAATTTTACCCGACCATGCAAATCATCAAACCCAATTGGACGACGTACGGACTGGGCTGGTTTCAGCACGATTACAAGGGCAAAAAAATCAATTACCACACGGGCAGTCTGGCTGGCGAAATTGCCATCCACGCGCAATTGCCAGAGGCAAAACTGGGTTTTTATTTCTTCGGCAATTTTGACCACGCCGAACTGCGCCATGCCCTGGTGTACAAAACCTTTGACCTTTTCGCCCTGGGTGGCACCCGCGATTGGAGCGCCGAATTTCTGACCCTTTACCAGGGCATTCAGGCCAAAAACGAAAAAGCAGAAGCGGATTTTGAAGCCAAACGAATGGCCAATACCACTCCCTCCAAACCCCTGGCCGAATATACTGGCACGTATTACAATTCCCTCTACGGCGAGGCCGAAGTAGTGTTGGATGGCAACAAACTGGTGATCAACCTCAATAACTACCTGAAAGCGACTTTATCCCATTGGCATTACGATACGTTTCGTGGTGGGTATGAAAAAGACTGGTATGGCAAAGCAACCGCTAGCTTTCAGTTGAACGCCAGTGGCAAAATCGAAAAATTGAGTTACGAGGGCATGGAGTTTACCCGCCCCAATTGATCTGAAGACAAAAGCATTTGATGACTATAAACAAAAAAACATTGACACATTCATCAATTGGAATGAAAAAAATCATCCTTTGCCTGTTGTTGTTGCAAGGGCTATATGCTGCTTTCGGCCAAAACAGCAGCACCGTCATCAACGTGGATCTCGGCAAAGAAATTGGCGAAATGCGGCCATTTTGGGCCTGGTTTGGCGCAGACGAGCCCAATTACGCTTACATGCGCGACGGGAAAAAACTCTTGAGCGAACTCAGCGCAATGAGCCCGGTTCCGGTGTATTTTCGCGCCCACAATTTGCTGACCTCAGGACACGATACCATGAACCTCAAATGGGGCTCCACCAACGTCTACACCGAAGACGCCAATGGTAACCCCATTTACGACTTTACCATTCTGGATAAAATTTTTGACACTTATCTCCAGCGGGGCATCAAACCGATGGCGCAATTCAGCTTCATGCCCGAAGCCCTCTCTACCAATCCGCAGCCCTACGAGCACCATTGGCAGCCTGGCATGCCTTACGATAAGGTCTATACTGGTTGGGCCTATCCACCCAAAGACTACAAAAAATGGGCCGATCTGGTTTACACCTGGGTCAAACACGCGGTGGAGCGTTACGGCAAAGCGGAGGTGGAAACTTGGTACTGGGAACTCTGGAACGAGCCCAACATCGGCTACTGGAAAGGCACCGTGGAGGAATATTGCAAATTGTACGACTACACCGCCGATGCAGCCAAAAGAGCCTTACCGACCATCCGCATGGGTGGCCCCGAAACCACCGGGCCAAGCTGGAGCAAGGCAGCTGATTTTTTAAAAACCTTCCTCACCCATTGTGTTTCCGGCAAAAACTACGCGACTGGGAAAATTGGGGCGCCCCTTGATTTCATCACCTTTCACGCCAAAGGCGCACCCAAAATTGTGGATGGGCATGTACAAATGAACATGGGCACCCAACTGCGCGACATCTCGGAAGGATTCCGCATTGTGGCCTCTTACCCCACCCTCAAAAGTTTGCCCATCATCATTGGGGAATCGGACCCGGAGGGTTGCGCGGCTTGTGGCATGAAAACCAATCCATCGAATGCCTACCGCAATGGCACCATGTATTCCAGCTATACCGCGGCTTCTTTTGCCCGCAAATATGCACTGGCCGATCATTTCAAGGTGAACCTAAAGGGGGCAGTGAGCTGGTCGTTTGAGTTTGAAAACCAGCCTTATTTTTATGGTTTCCGCGATTTGGCCACCAATGGCATCGACAAACCCGTACTGAACGTCTTCCGCATGTTTGCCCTGATGAAAGGCAAACGCGTGGAAGTCAAAGGCAATCAAAACTACAGTTTCACCGCCGTAAGGGATTCCAGCGTACGTGGCCCCAAAGCCGATATTGATGGCATTGCCAGTAAAGACCTGCGCTCGGTAGCGGTGATGCTTTGGCATTACCACGATGATGATGTGAAAACGGGCAAGGCGAGCATTGAACTCAACCTGAAGGGTTTCACTGTCAAAACCCTCAACCTGCACCATTACCGCATTGACGACGAAAACAGTAACTCCTATGAAGTATGGAAAAAAATGGGGTCGCCGGAAAATCCGACTGCGGAGCAAATCGCTCTATTGGAAAAAGCCGGGCAATTGACGTTGTTGAGTTCGCCAGCTTATGTCAAAACCAACAATGGAGCTTTAAAAATGGAGATTGAATTGCCACGCCAAGGGGTTTCGCTGTTGAAATTTGATTGGTGAATAGTTTCTAAAAATCAATACCATGAAATTGTTTCTCTTTTGCTTGCTGCCCAAAGACAAGTCGGATGAAGCACTACAATTTTTGGTAGGCGATGAGAATGTGCTTTTCTTTTTGGACAAAAAGCAACAATTGCTGGTGGGCGATGAGAATTTCAGCTTTGCGTTGAATCGGAAATTGCAGTGAATTCCAAATTTACGCTGCTGCAAACCCAGTATACGGCCTGGCATAAGGAGGCTGAATTCCTAAGACTATATCTGATTTAGGAATTCCTCTTTCGACCAATTCGTCAGCAATCAAAATGTCGGTATAATTGGCTTGTAGCCAAATTTTTCCATCCGGTTTTATATCCAGATGAAAAAGAACAGAGTGAATAAAATGAGATCCTGACCAACCTAAGTGCACAAGTTGGTAGTGATGATTTTCGGGATCAGAAATTACTTGAATCTCTATGCCAGGAAGATTCGCAGGTCTTACCTTTGCATGTTCATTGAGAACATCGATTATGATTTTTTGGTAACGAGCTATCTTTTCCATTCTACAATTTTTGATGTTTTGACGTCAACTACTAAAACTTTCATTTCAACCTCGGCAATCGCTTCAAGAACTGCCGGGCTTTCAAAGTAAGTATCAAATATTTCCTGAGTTATCCCCAAGTAAAGTATCCTTTCAGGTTCTTTTTTTCTCAATGCTAGTTTGTAGTTCACATATTGACCAAGGGCATTGTGAAAATCATAAATGAAAGAGTTACCTACAAAGCTTTTTACTTCAACTGCAATTTTCAAATTTTCTTTCTCTGCTGCAAGTATTTTTTCAGCACCTAAATCAATGCTTTGCTGAAATCCCAAAATTTTCAGACTATAGGGATCATGAGTAACCTGCCAGTTGTCTGATATCAAAGCATCCTTAATTGCATCGTGGTATAAATCTTTTGCTGCCATTACTATAATTCTTTTGTTTTGGGTACACAACTGGCTAACAAAAAATCAGCCAGTTGTGTTTTATGCTTACTTCGTAGCTTCCACAATCGTAATAAACTCCTCTGCCTTCAATGAAGCACCGCCCACAAGGCCGCCATCCACATCGGGCTGTGCAAAAAGCACCGCTGCGTTGCCGCCGTTGACGCTACCGCCATACAAAATGCTGGTTGCCTCGGCTATTTCTGCGCCGTATTGCTCCACTAAAAGCGAGCGAATCGCGGCATGCATGTCCTGGGCTTGCTCAGGAGAGGCTGTACGGCCAGTACCAATCGCCCAGATTGGCTCATAAGCGATTACTACTTTTTCGAAATCGGCTGCACTCAGGTGGAATAAACCCGCTTTGATCTGTGCTTGTACGTGCTCAATGTGCGTATCAGCATCGCGAATCTCCAGGCTTTCTCCACAGCAAAAGATCGGAAGCAATCCTCCGGCCAGAACTTTGTCTACTTTTTTGGCGAGCAGCTCGTCTGATTCTCCAAAGTACTCGCGGCGCTCAGAGTGGCCCAAAATCACGTAGTCTACACCTACTGACTTGAGCATTTCTACTGAAATTTCGCCGGTGTACGCGCCTTTGTCTTCCTGGTGGCAGTTTTGAGCCCCCAGGTTCAAATTGGCCACATCCTTGATGAGGTCGTGCACCAGCGGCAAATGGATGTACGGTGTACACAATACCACCTGCGCATTGGTTGCTTTCAGGCGTTGGGCAATCTCGGTGGCCAATTCGCAGCCTTCAGCCAGCGTCTTGTTCATTTTCCAGTTGCCGGCAACGATTTGTTGACGTGTTTTCATGTTTATTTAGGGTTGGGGCGTCCATTTTGGAGGCCCTAGGTTTTGATTGTTGGGGCGTCCGTTGGGGCGTCCCTGCGTGGAGGCCCTCGTCCTCGTCTTTTAAAAATCCAACTCCCCTTCGGGGTTTTGGATTTAGGGGCATCCACGTAGGGATGCCCCTACTGTTTGC